>CAIYZZ010000022.1 GCA_903930805.1 uncultured Rhodocyclaceae bacterium
CGGGACGTAAGGGCGTTCTGGTGTTGGAGCACGCTCGGGTTGCACCCGGATGACAGGAGCCGAGGGCTGGTGTAGGTTCTCTTGATGTTCAGTGTGCGGAACCGGGGCCGGCGCGTGTTGGCGCGTGTCATGCTCCCATCGCCCCCCGGATTGCCGCCAATGGCTACCGTCGCGCTCCCAGCGATGTGGTGTCCAGTAATAGCCCGGACGGGGCGCTTCCCAACGACCCGGCACCCAAACGTAGTTGGCGCCAATCCAATTCCAATATCCGCCAATCCAAACAAAACCAACCGCTGGTGGATAGCCGGAATACTCATAACGGGATGACGGTGGTGCGACGCTAACTGCTTGGCCGTAGTCGTAACGAGGATCATGTACCGGATATACGGTACATCCGCTGATTAGAAGCACTATTCCCAAGAGAACATAAATCGATTTTTCACGCATCACGATAGCCTATCCAGTCTGGCACAACAAACCTGCCGCTTTACGGCAGGACCTCTTCTCTACGCCACATAACGCATGGCGAGTCTTTACGATGACCAGCCATGTAGTTACTGCCACTCCCGCGGCCCCCTTTTACCTCCAGTTACGATCCGTCACGCCAGCGCCGACTTCCCGCCCCCTGCGCCGTTTTTCCTTAAACCTTCACCCGCCAAACCCCTGTGGATTCTCGCTCTGCCAGCGCCAAGCATCTGCACACATGGTGTCGATGCCGCGCGTTGCCTTCCACCCCAGCAATCGTTCTGCCAGCGCAGGGTCTGCATAGCAACTCGCGATGTCGCCTGCCCGGCGCGGGCCGACCTGGTAAGGCACCGGGCGACTGCTGGCCTGGCTGAACGCCTTGACCATCTCCAGCACGCTGTAACCACGCCCCGTGCCGAGATTCACCGTCAGGCATTCCGCATGGTCGCGCAGACGCGCCAGCACCGCCACATGCCCCAAGGCAAGATCGACGACGTGAATGTAGTCGCGCACCCCCGTGCCATCCGGCGTGGCGTAATCACTCCCCCACACATTGAGAAATTCGCGCCGTCCAACCGCCACCTGCGCCACAAAGGGCATCAGATTGTTAGGAATGCCTTGCGGATCTTCACCGATCAGCCCGCTGGCATGGGCGCCAACCGGATTGAAGTAGCGCAAGATGCCGAAACGCCATGAGGCATCGGTGAGGTAAACATCGCGCAGGATGTCCTCGACGATCAACTTGCCACGGCCATAAGGATTGGTGGCAGACAGTGGATGATCCTCCGTCAGCGGCAGACGCTGCGGATCGCCATACACCGTGGCTGAAGAGCTGAACACCAGAGTTTTTACGTCCGTGTCGCGCATTGCCTCGAGCAGGCGCAAGGTGCCGACCACGTTGTTGTCGTAATAAGCCAGCGGCTGCTCGACCGATTCACCCACGGCCTTGAGGCCGGCGAAGTGAATCACCGCCTCGGCCCCGCTGGCTTTCAGGGCTGCGGCAAGCGCCGCCCGGTCGCGCACATCGCCACGGATCAGTGCCGGGGATGAACCCGCAATGCGCTCGACCCTGGCCAGGCTTTCGGGATGGCTGTTGCAAAAGTTGTCGAAGACGGTGACCACGTGGCCCGCCGCCAGCAACTCGACGCAGGTGTGGGAGCCGATATAGCCGGCACCGCCGGTAACGAGGATTTTCATAATTTGGTCACCACGAAGCTGCTGAATAGATTCTAAAATGGTTGGAGTGTGAGGCAGATACAACGTAATGCCGTTCCGCTAGCGCCGACTTTTACGCATCCCCGCCAAACAAACCTCGGCTATAGACCTTCTCTGCCACGTCACGCAGATTCTCGATAATGCGGTTGGCAATGATCACGTCGGGCTGCTGCTTGAACTGCACCAGGCGGGACTTGTAGAACCGCCGGATGTTAGTACTGACGATTTTCAGCTTAGAACAGTTTTGGTAACCCTGCTTGCCTCAACACTGCGTTGGCAGTGTGGCGAGACTTGATTTTCGAGTCGACAGGGAAGTGCGTGCCGGTATGTGGTGAGAACCAAATATCGTGGTCACCTTTACCCGGCC
>CAIYZZ010000023.1 GCA_903930805.1 uncultured Rhodocyclaceae bacterium
CGCCCCGCGTCTCGAAATACATCAACACCCGGTAGAAAAGACCTTTCCCGCAGTGGATGCCGACGAGTTTCTGCGCGCCCTCTATCGCAATCAGGAATAACCCGCCGCTGAATAATCAGAGTGCGTGGCTCCGGTCGCCGCGCGCAAAGCCCGCGAGCGGCGCATCAATCCCCCGCCCCAGCGCGATTACCTTGAACAGTTCACCCATCTCGCCCGGCGCCAACAGCACCTGCACGGCGCCGTTGGCGCGCAGCACCTGTTCGCCTCCCGTCTGCTGACGCGCCGCGAGCAACTCGCCGATACCGCAATTGATCAGAAAGCTCGCCTGCGTCGTGTAGCCCAGCACCTCAAGCCCCGCGTCGAAGCCCGCCTCGGCCACGGCGGTGAAATCGACATGGCTGGTGATATCCGATAGTCCCGGCCACCAGAAAGGATTCTCATGGGCACGCTGGCGATAGTGGCAGCGCAACGTGCCACGGTTGCGCATCGGGTGATACAGCTCGTGCCGGGGCAGGCCGTAGTCGATCAAGAGCAGCGCGCCACATTCGATCCGGCGTCCCCACTCGGCCACCCAGGCGCGCGTCGCCAGGTTGATCTCGCTTTCATAGGGTGCTAACGCCGGCAGCGCCGCCATCGCCGTGGCAAGTGCGCCGGTCGCTGGTCGCTCGGCCCAGGCGAAACCTTCCCCGGACAGTACTACGCCACGCTCCATCATTCCCTCACCATCGCGCCAGGCCACGGCATGCGTCGGCAAGGCGTCGAGCAGTTCATTGGCGACGACACAGCCGCTGAAACGCTCCGGCAGTTCATCCAGCCAGGTAACCCGTCCGGCCAGATGCGGCGCGGCCGCAGCGATCGTCGCCTGCTGCCGGGCGCGCAGTTCGCCCGACAGTTCCAGAATGCAGAAGCGATCCGGCAGCGCATCCAGCCCTTCGAGCGCAAGCAACATGTCGGCGGCGAGCTTTCCGCTGCCGGCACCGACCTCCAGAAAAGTCGGCGCTGACGGGACGGCAAGAATCTCCGCCACCTGGCGCGCCAGCGTCTGGCCAAACAGCGGGGTGAGTTCCGGTGCGGTGACAAAATCGCCCTCCGCCCCGAATTTCAGCGAACCGCCGGCGTAATAACCCAGGCCCGGCAGATGCAGCGCCATGTCCATGAAGTCGACAAAGGGCAGCCAGCCGCCAGCCGCCTCGATGCGCGCGGCAATGCGTCCGGAAAGTTCCCGGCTGGCGGCCTGGGCATCGGGGGAAGGTAACGGTAGGGACGGATCAGGCATCGGATGGGGTAGCTTGCGGATCAAGAGAATATCACCTAGGATGTGTATGGCTAACACAAAGGATACACATTATGCGTACCAATATCGTTATTGACGACAAGCTGATGAACGAAACACTCCGCCTGACTGGCCTCAAAACCAAGCGTGAGGCGGTAGAGCTTGGCCTCAAAACCTTGTTACACCTACGCCAGCAAGAAGAGATCCGTGGCCTCCGTGGCAAGTTGGACTGGCAGGGCAATCTGGAACAGATGAGGACTGACAAATGATTTTGGTCGATTCGAGTGTTTGGATCGACTACTTTCGAGGTACGCAGACGCCCCAAGCGGAGAAACTTGATGGATTGTTGGGCAGCGAGCCGATTGCCGTGGGCGACCTCATTCTGACGGAAGTGCTCCAGGGGTTTGGCAGCGAACGCGATTTCAATGAAGCCAAGAGGCTGCTGACGTCCTTGCTGGTGGTTGAGCTGGGTGGTCAAGATCTTGCCGTTCAAGCCGCGAGAAATTTTCGTGTCTTGAGAACGCAAGGCGTCACTATACGCAAGAGCATCGACACCATTATTGCCACCCGCTGCATCGAAAGCGGCTTTACGTTGCTCTACAGCGACCGCGATTTCGATCCATTCGTTCAGTACCTTGGCCTCCGTTCCGCCTTGCTCGAAACCTGACGTGCAAGCTCAGTGGCACGAAGCCGGCTTGCCGGCGGAGCGTCCCTCTGGAGCGGGAAGTTAGGCCACAGCCTGGCTGACAAGCGGGAAACGCTCGGGGTGCCGGATTGACTCAACCGCCAAGTCGACGTCCAGTTCCGGCCAATAAAGATGATTGGGCGATGGCAGTTCGACATGGAGGATTTTGCCAATCGCCACATCCCGAAACCACGGGAATTCCGAGAAAGGTAGAAACAATTCCTCGACCTCCAGCAAGACCCAGAAGCCGTGCTGCGATACGTTGGTCACTTCAACCGGGGAAATGTCTGTGCCAAGCACTGCGAACGTCATTTTTATGCTCCTGGACAAGGCGCTGCGCCTCGCTGATTTCTCGCCGGGACAGGCCTGTGTGTTGGGCAACCTCAATCGCAGGTTCGAGCCAGAACTTTGCTTCACCGTTCTGGCCCTGAACATGAACATGCATCCTAGTTTCTTCACGAGAGAAGAAGTAGAACCGGAAGCCGCCTTCACGAAATATGGTTGGACTCATGGGGAGAAATAATACGCGCTGATGATTCTTTGGGCCATTTTCATAAAGTCGGCTCTGGCGGGACGGCGGTAATCGTGGTCTGTCCCTTATTGTCGCGCGTGAATGAGGCAATGACTTACGCCGGAGAATGACTCTTGAGCCACTCGCGCAAGACGGAGTCCACACGGGTTTGCCAGCCCTCGCCACTTTCGCGAAATTGCTCCACTACTTCTCGCGACAACCGAATGGTGATGCGCTCTTTGGTCGGCGTTTTCTGAGGGCCACGCACGCCTAGTTTCTTTCTAAGGGACAGTGGCAACACTTCAGCCGCCGGCCTAAATTTCGCCACATCTTCGGCGGTCAGTTCTCGAATCTCGCCGTCCGCGTCAATCAATGGTTTGCGGTTTGCCATATCTATTTGCCTCTCTCGTATTTGCCTTACGGAAGCTGATTACCCGAATGCCCGTCTCGGTCTCGGTAAAGCACAGCACATGCAACCGGCGATCCAGGTAGCACAGCGCGATGTAACGAGTTTCGCTATATGCTTTTCGGGTGTCAGGAAACACCAGCGCAGTATTGAAATCGACTTCCGCCGCTCGTTCAAACGAGAGCTGGCGCTCTCGGATATTTCTCTCGTTCTTGCTCGGGTCAAAGTCGACTTCCATGCGGTAGAGTGTATGTACAATTAGGTGGCGCGTCAAGGTTTATTGTATGCACAAACACGCCATGTGCTTCCGCATGAAGGTGGGGTCGAACGTGCTAGCTCAGGGGCGCGAAGCCGGCTTGCCGGCGTAGCGTCCCTCTGGAGCGGCGGGTTGGGCTGCTGACCGCTAGCCTCACAAGCACATTCCGCTAAAGATCACCTGATCGTCTCCGCTGCCCCAGAATTGCTTGGAAGGACTTTTATTGTGCTCGGCGATGTAGATGTATTTAACGGAAACATTGGGCTGCCCAGAGAGCACCAAAGCCTTATATCCGTTGCCGTTCCCGCCTCGGTTGAGCACTTTAACGCCGCCTAGCCAGCCCTCGGTGCCGAACGGATGGCCGATCATTTCACCCGTGGTTCGATTCACAGTAAAACTCTCACCGATGCGGGTTTTCCATATGCCTTTGTGTTCGACGATGGCACCGTCGTCGGACAGTTCCACCACCTGAAGAATTTTGCACACGTATGTGCCAACGCCGGCCTGAGCGACAGCGGGCAGACAGCAGAGCAGGAAAAGCGCGATAAGGTTTTTGACTCGCAGATTCATCATGTACATGTACTCCCCAAAGCAGCCCAACTATTAAGTAAGCGTCCCATAGACGCTGGGTAATTACATCGACTACGGAAAATATATCTATTTGATTCAGCCTGATACGCTACCATTAGGCCTCCCATATATATTCGCTTTGCCTCTTCATCATGGCCGATCCCCCGAAGCTGCTGGACCGCGTGCGAGACAAGATACGCTTGAAGCATTACAGCATACGTACCGAGCAGTCGTATGTCCAATGGGTGCGGCGATTCATCCTGCATCATGACAAACGCCACCCGGCGGAGATGGGCGCGGTGGAGGTCGAGGCGATTTGACTCATTTGGCGGTCGCGGGCAATGTCGCGGCCTCGACGCAGACGAGTCCGCTCGACGGCTTGTGAAAAGTCGGCGCTGGCGGGACGGCATGAATATCGATAGGCTGCCAATGTAATTTCACGACCCGGTTGCGGACTTGAATGGAAACCACAGATCACGCCCGCCGCTTCGGTGGCATCGAACGGCTTTACGGCAACGGTAGCCTGGCGCGGCTGGCGGGGGCGCATGTCTGCGTTGTCGGCATCGGCGGCGTGGGCTCGTGGGCGGCCGAGGCGCTGGCGCGGTCGGGCGTGGGGCGGCTGACGCTGGTCGATCTCGATCATGTGGCCGAGTCGAACATCAACCGGCAGGTGCATGCGCTCGAAGGCACGCTGGGGCAGGCGAAGGTGCTGGCGATGCGTGAGCGCATCCTGCAGATCAATCCGGCTTGCGTGGTTGATTGTATAGAGGAATTCGTTTCGCCCGAAAACGTCGCCGCGCTGCTGCCGGCCTGTAACGCAGTGATCGACTGCATCGACCAGGTGAAGGCGAAGGCTGCGCTGATCGACCATTGCCGCCAGAACTCTATTCCGGTGATCACCACCGGTGGCGCGGGCGGGCGAACCGACCCGACGCGCATCCGCATCGACGATCTGGCGCGCACCACCCAGGACGCGCTGGCCTCCAAGCTGCGCGCGCATTTGCGCAAGGACTACGGTTTCACTCGAGACCCGAAAAAGAAGTTCGGCGTGCCCTGCGTGTTTTCCGATGAACAGATTCGCCGCCCCCAGGTTGACGATAGCCGTCCCGCCAGCGCCGATTTTTGCGAACTCGATGGAAGTGCCGGGCTGGCCTGCGCCGGCTATGGTTCATCGGTGGTCGTGACGGCCGGGTTCGGCTTTGCGGCGGCATCATGGGCACTTGCCAGCCTGGTATAACCGTGGTTATACTCGGCACATGAAAACCGCCATCTCGATTCCCGATCCCCTGTTTCACTCCGCCGATGCGTTGGCGCAGCGGATGGGTATTTCACGCAGCAAGCTGTTTGCCGATGCGCTGGCGTCCTTTGTCGTCGCGCATGATGACCGTACCGTCACGCGTGAGCTTGATGCGCTCTATACCAAGACCCCCGCCCAGCTTGACGCTGCAATGGCGTCTGCCCAGACCGGCTTGTTGAGCGATGAAGGCTGGTAATGCGGCGGGGTGATATCTGGTGGGCCGACCTGCCGGCGCCGACGGGCTCCGGCCCGGGTTTTCGACGCCCGGTGCTGGTCATCCAGGCCAATCCGTTCAATGAAAGTCGCATCCAGACAGTGATCGTCGCCGTTCTGACGTCCAATATGGCGCTTGCCGCCGCTCCCGGTAATGTGGCGCTGACGTCCAGACAGACCGGCTTGCCGCGCGCCTCGACGGCCAACGTGTCACAACTCATGACACTGGATCGCGGTTTTCTCAGCGCTTGTGTCGGCCGTCTGGCGCCGGCAAAAATGCGTGAAGTGGAAGCGGGCCTGCGTCAGGTGCTGGCCCTCGCATGAGCGCCCCTGTCGTCCTCATCACCGGCGCCGCCCGCCGGGTTGGTGCAGAAATCTCCCGCACCCTGCATGCCGCCGGCGCGAACGTCGTGCTGCACTATCGGGCTTCGGCGCAAGAAGCGGAAGCGCTGGCGGCTGAACTGAATGCCCGCCGCGAAAAGTCGGCGCTGGCGGTACGGCGTGATCTGGCCGATGTTGCCGGCCTGCCGGGTTTGCTCGAAGAAATCGTGCAGCATTTTGGCCGTCTTGATGCGCTGGTGAATAACGCGTCCAGTTTTTTCCCCACTGCGGTCGGTTCGATCGATGCAGCCATGTGGGATGACCTGATCGGCAGCAATCTCAAGGGCCCGCTGTTCCTCAGCCAGGCTGCCGCGCCGCAACTGGCCAGGGTAAACGGCTGCATCGTCAATATCACCGACATCCACGCCGAGCGGCCGCTCAAGGGCTATCCGCTCTACTGCGCCGCCAAGGCCGGCCTGCTCGGGCTGACCCGCGCGCTGGCGCTGGAGCTGGCCCCGGCGGTGCGCGTGAATGCCGTCGCGCCCGGCGCCATCGTATGGCCGACCAGTAACATTGGTGACCGTGACTTTTCTGCCGCCGCGCGCGCCGCGATCATCGACCACACACTGTTGAAGCGTGTCGGCAGCCCTGCTGACATTGCGCGTACGGTTAAATTCCTGATATTCGATGCGCCCTACATTACCGGGCAGGTCATCAACGTCGATGGCGGCAGGACCGCGCATCTGTGACCACGTACAAAGCGGCACACAAGCAGGAGTTCGAATCCAACAAGCTCGCCAGGCGCCTGCGCCGCGAGGTCGGCCAGGCGATTGCCGACTTCAACATGATCGAAGAGGGCGACCGCGTCATGGTCTGCCTCTCGGGCGGCAAGGATTCCTACGGTCTGCTCGATGTCCTGCTCTACCTCAAGGAAAAGGCGCCGATCAATTTCGAGGTGATCGCCGTCAATCTCGACCAGAAGCAGCCGGGCTTCCCCGCCGAGGTGCTGCCGGCTTATCTCAATGGGCTTGATATTCCCTATCGCATCATCGAAGAAGACACTTACTCCATCGTCAAGCGTGTGATCCCCGAAGGCAAGACGACCTGTTCGCTTTGCTCGCGGCTACGGCGTGGCATTCTCTACCGTGTCGCCGACGAACTGGGCGCGACCAAGATTGCGCTTGGTCATCATCGCGACGACATCCTCGCCACGCTTTTTCTCAACATGTTTTTCGCCGCCAAACTGAAGGCGATGCCGCCCAAACTGGTGTCGGACGATGGCAAGCACATTGTCATCCGTCCGCTGGCGTATTGCCAGGAGAAAGACCTGGTCGCGTGGGCGCAGGTGCGGGAATTCCCCATCATTCCCTGCAACCTCTGTGGCAGCCAGCCCAATCTCCAACGCCAGCAGATCGGGGAAATGCTGCGCGACTGGGAAAAGCGTTTTCCCGGCCGCGTCGAGACGCTGTTCCGCAGCCTCGCCAATGTCGTGCCTTCACACCTGATGGATGCGCGGCTCTATGATTTTGCGGGGCTCAAGGCGACCGGTACGCCCGACCCCGACGGCGATATGGCCTTCGACCGGGAAGCCCTTGAGGACTTGCCGGTCGTGGTGAGTCTGATTACTTAGCGGCCTGCGCGTTCTTCTCGCATTTCTTCATGAACGTACCCTTGGCGGCGCCAGCCAGTGGTTTGCCATTTTTGTCGATGGCCTTGGCTTCGCAACCCGCAGCAGCATGGGCTTTGGCGGCAGGTGCCTGTGCACCACCGGTGCATTTCTTCATAAAGGCGGTCTTGGCAGCGCCGGCAAGCGGCTTGCCATTCTTGCTGACGGCCTTGGCTTCGCAGTCGGCGGGGCTGGCCTGCGCAAAGACAAACGGGCTGAGGCATAGAAGGGCGGCGGAAACGAGCAGTTTTTTCATGGTGACTCCTGGGTGGGTTGAAGCGGGTAAGTGTATCAGCGTACGTGGGGATGCTCGGGCGTTGCGTGATGGGTTTCCATGGCGGCGTGGTGTTGTAGTTCGTGCAGCGGTCGTCCCGGCACCTTGTGGCCAATCCACTGCGGTAGCAGCGAACCCGCGACCATGCCCAGTGCCGAAATGACCAGACCAATCAATTGCGGCGGCACCGGACTTTTCTCGCCGATAAGGAATTCGACCATGAGCCATGACAGCAGGCCGCCGAATATGGCCGCCAGTGCGCCCTGGCTGGTGGCGCGCTGCCACAGGATGCCGGCGACGAGCGGCATGAAGGCGCCGGCGAGAGTGATCTTGTAGGCGTTTTCGACCATCTTGAAAATCGAGGCCTGCGAGTTGAGGGCGAAGGCCAGCACCAGGCAAGAGAATCCCAGCAGTACGGCGCGCATCATCCAGAGGAAACGGTGATCGCCCATCTGGGGTGAAAAGCCCCGCAGGACGTTTTCGGCAAAGGTGACCGATGGCGCGAGCAGCGTTGCCGAGGCGGTGCTCATGATCGCCGAAAGCACCGCGCCGTAGAAGAAAATCTGGGCGATCAGCGGAGTGTAGGCGGTGACCAGCTTGGGCACGATCAGTTCGGCTTCGTTTTCCACCATGCCGCCCAACACCACCGGGTCAATCAGGGTGCCGGCATAGGCGATGAACATGGGAACGAAGGTGAAAACGAAATAGAGTGACGCACCGGTCACCGAGCCCCACAGCGCGATTTTCGCGCTCTTTGCCGAGGTCACGCGCTGGAATACGTCCTGCTGCGGGATGGAACCGAACATCATCGTCACCCCGGTGCCGACGAAAGTGAGCCACAGCCAGGGATCAGGATCGGGGAAGAACTTGAACTTGCCGGCCGCCGCCGCGTGATCAATCACCGCCGCCGCGCCGCCGTCGACCTGGCCGGCGACTACCATGGCAATGAACAGCAGGCCGCCGAGCATGACGATCATCTGCACGAAATCGAGGATCGCCACCGAGAACATGCCGCCGAACACCGTGTAGGTCAGTACCAGCACCATGCCGAGCACCATGCCGGCTTCCTGGCTGATGCCGCCGTCGGTGACGGTGAAAAAAAGCAGGCCAAGCGCCTTGATCTGGGCGGCGACCCAACCGAGGTAGGAAATCACGATGCACAGGGTGGTAATGACTTCAACCGTGCGATTGAAACGCATGCGGTAAAAATCGCCGAGCGTGAGGATGTTGAGTTTGTAGAGGTAGCGCGAAAACAGCAGGCCAGCAAGAATCAGGCAGATCGACGAGCCGAAGGGATCGGCTACCACGCCGCCAAGCCCCTCTTTGAGGAAGGTGGCGGAGATGCCGAAAATAGATTCAGCGCCGAACCAGGTGGCGAAAACCGTCGCCATAACCACCGGAAATGGCAAGGAACGTCCGGCCACCGCGAAGTCCTTGGCGCTATGCACGCGCGTGGCGGCGAACAGGCCAATGCCCACCGAGACCATCAGATAGAGGATGACGAACCACAAGAGCATGAGCGGCTCCAGCGCAAGGAATGAAGACCCCGAAAACAGCGGGCGATTATAGCGGCAGCCAAAAAGCCCGGCTCGGGGACCGGTCAGCCGGCAATCGCCAGCCGGTTTCTGCCCGCAGCCTTGGCCTGGTAGAGCGCCTGGTCGGCGCTGTCGATCAAGTCTTCCGCCGTGGCGCCATGATCGGGATAGGTCGCCAGTCCGATGGACATGGTTACGCAGATCTCGAGTTCACCGTGACGGGTTTTCATGCTGCCAAATGCCTCGCGCCACTGTTCGGCGCGCTGGCTGGCCACCTCCAGCGACATGCGCGGCAATACCAGAAGAAATTCCTCGCCCCCATAACGGCATGGGATATCGCCTTCGCGGGCTTGAGATTGCAGCAGAGTGCTCAAGGCGATCAATACTTCGTCGCCTGCCTTGTGACCGTAGGTGTCATTGACATGTTTGAAGTGATCCAGGTCGATCATGGTGAGGCTGATCGGGTAGCCCTCACGCTTGGCCCGGGATAATTCGCGCTCAAGGGTTTCGTCGAGGTAACGCCGGTTGTACAGGCCCGTCAAGGGATCGCGAATCGCCTGTTCCCGCAGGCGCAGGTGCAGTTCCCGGATTTCTGCAAGGCTGTCGGTCAAGGTCTCGTTTGCTGAACGCAAACTGCTGTCGGCAAGGGCCAGGCGACGGTTGACCCTGAGGAAATAGGCGGCCACCAGCGAAATTATCACTACCAGCAGCGCTGCAGCGATCAGCACCGGCATGACCCACCCGGGCAGGCGCTTTTCCTCCTCACCCGTGTGCATGAAGCCATCGAGCGAATAGCTGGCGTCGATCATGCCCACCCGGACGAAAGTCTCGGCCATGTGATGCCAGCGCTCCGGGTTCATGTGGCCTATCTTGACCAGGTCGGGAAGAATCAGCGGGCGCATCGCTTCGGCCTCGAACTGCAGATGTTCGCGCGATTTCCTGACTTTGTATTTGTCGATGAGTAGATCGATGATTTCGTCCGGGTGATCCATGGCATATTGCCAGCCCTTGAGCGTGGCGCGGCGCATTGCCTCGACGCGCTTGGGATGCGCCTTCAGTTCGGCTGTAGTGGTGAACAAGACATCGCTGTAGAAGTCCACGCGGTAATTACGCGGGTTGATGACCGTGAATTCGATATTGCGTTGCTTGAGGTAGAAGGGTTCGTTGGTCAGGTAGGAATTGAAGGCGTCGACCTTGCCGGTCACCAGGTCTTCGAAGTTGTAGCTGCTGGGCAGGATGGTCAATTGCCTCGTTGAAATACCTTCGTTGAGCAACATGGTCAGAAAGTCGGGGTCGTTCTTGCTGTCCATGAACATGACTTTCTTGCCGATGAGATCCTGTGCCGAGTTGATGCCGGATTTGCGCAATGCCAGCAACACCGAAGGCGAGTGCTGGAAAATTGCCGCCAGCGCCACCAGCGGGATACCCTGTAGACGCGCCAGCAGGACTTCACTGTTGCCCTCGGCGTATTGCGCCCGACCCGCCAGAACTTCCGCAACCGGTTGCCGGTCAGGTTCGCCGGGGTGGAGTCGCACATCCAGCCCCTCTTCCTGGTAGAAGCCCTTGGCGACGGCAGCGTAGTAACCGGCGAACTGGAACTGGGGCAGCCAGCGCAACTGGAGGTGAATGACATCAAGGCCTGCCGGAGCACTTGCATGTGCGGCGGGGCCGCCGGCAACCAGCAACACCCCGCAGACGATCAGCGTTTTCAACAGCGAAATCCAAGGGGCCACATTGCGCATTCTGGGATTTACCGGTACGGACACATCATGTCCTGTGCCTAATTGTAATCAATATGGGTTTGATCGCGGCGTAATTAGTGCCGTCCCGCCAGCGCCGACTTTTTATTGCAGGGTGAGTGCCAGCAGGATGGCTGCCACTGCCACTGCCATGGCAGCCTGGGCCAGGCGCCGGCAGGTAGCTGCCGCCTCGCGCAGCAGCGCGAGCTGCTCGTCGGCTGCCGCGTTACGGGCATTGGCCTGCGTCAGCGCTTGATGGGCGAGGCGCGGCAGTTGCGGCAACAGCGTCGCCCACTGCGGACCCTCGCGCTTGAGGTGATTGATGAGGCCGCGTATGCCGACTTGTTCGTGCATCCAGCGTTCGAGATATGGCTTGGCGGTTTGCCAGAGGTCGAGGTCGGGGTCGAGCTGGCGGCCGAGACCTTCGATGTTGAGCAGGGTCTTTTGCAGCAGGACGAGTTGCGGCTGGATCTCGACATTGAAGCGCCGCGAAGTCTGGAACAGGCGCAACAGCACCTTGCCGAAGGAGATTTCCTTCAGCGGCCGGTCAAAGATC
>CAIYZZ010000024.1 GCA_903930805.1 uncultured Rhodocyclaceae bacterium
ATCGCTTTGGGCGTGGTGGTGGCCGCCTACGTGCTGTCCTTCTTTCAGCGCTTCGCACCGGCAGGCATCGCGCAGGATCTGGCGGCCTCATTTCAGACCTCGGCGGCTTCGCTGGGTGTGTTGGCGGCCACTTATTTCTACGTTTACACCTTGATGCAGGTGCCGACCGGGATTCTGGTCGATACTCTCGGGCCGCGCCGTATCCTGTTTCTGGGCGGAATCATCGCCGGCGGTGGCAGTTTGTTGTTCGGCATGGCTGAGTCTCTCAATGCCGCGCTGGCGGGTCGCACCCTGATTGGCCTGGGAGTTTCGGTGACATTCATTGCTATGCTGAAGATCATCGCCGTCTGGTTCGAGGAACATCGTTTCGCCACGGTGGTCGGCTTGTCAATGCTGGTGGGCAACCTTGGTTCAGTGTTGGCGGGTGCGCCGCTCTCGGCCATGGCGCAGGCTACGGGCTGGCGCGGTGTGTTCGTCGGCGTCGGCTTCATCTCGTTGGTGCTCGGCGCGTTGAGCTGGGTTCTGGTGCGCGATAGGCCACAGGCTGACGGAAGCACCGTCTCGCTAGCGCCGACTTTTGACAGGACAGTTATTCTCACCGGCCTCTTGCGGGTGGTGAAGAATCGTGCCACCTGGCCGGCGGCCGGGGTGAATGCGGGGCTCTCCGGTAGCTTCTTTGCCTTCGGCGGCCTCTGGGCGATGCCCTTCCTCACGCAGGGACTGGGCATGACGCGCGATACTGCCAGCGCGCATCTGTCAGTCTACTTCGCCGGCTTTGCCATCGGCTGCTTCCTGATTGGTACGCTCTCCGACCGCCTGCGGCGGCGCAAGCCGGTGATTATTGCCAGCTCGCTCATTTACAGTGCGATCTGGCCGGTGTGGCTGTCTGGGCTGCCATTGCCGCCGATCGCGACCTATCTGTTGTTCGGGCTGATGGGCCTGATGACGGCGAGCTTCACCCTGTCCTGGGCCTGCGCCAAGGAGGTGAATCCGCCGGCGCTGTCGGGCATGTCGACCTCGGTGGCCAACATGGGAGGCTTTCTGATGGGAGCGCTGTTGCAGCCGGCGGTCGGCTGGATCATGGATCAGCGCTGGAGCGGTGCGATGGCAAATGGCGTGCGGCTCTATGTGCCCGAGGATTACCGCTGGGGGCTGGTGCTGATCGCCGTCGCCGCCTGGCTTGGCACCATTGCCGCATGGTTCATTCGCGAGACGCATTGTCGGAATATATGGAAGGAGAACGCATGAAAGGCATCATCCTGTTTGGCCACGGCGCCCGTAATCCTGAGTACATCGAACCCTTCAAACGTATTCGCGCTGTGGTCATGGGGCAGAAGCCGGGCGTACCGGTGGAAGTCGGCTTCCTCGAACTGACGCAGCCGCCACTGGAGGCAAGCATTGAGTGTCTGGTGTCGCTTGGGGTAAATGAAATCAAGGTAGTACCGATCTTCTTCGCACCTGGGCGACATGTGCTGAAAGATTTGCCACAACTGATTGGTCATGCCATGGAGCGCTTTCCCGGTGTCGAGTTCGAGGTGGCAGCCTGTGTCGGCGAGGTGGACAATGTGATCGCCGCCATGGCAGCCCATGCCGTAGCCGGGGCTTGAAGCTGGAATATCAGGACATACTTATATAACCCATGAAAACGAACCCCCAATCTTTTGGGCGACTGGCGATGGTGTTTTGCACTGCCGTCCTGGCAGCGCCGACTTTTGCGCAGACTCCTGCCACGCACACCCTTGAACTGCGCAATGTGCAGCTGACACTGCCCGCCGAGGCGGTGCTTGAAGCGACGCGTCAGGCGACGGTGGCCACGCAGGTTTCTGGCCGCATCGTCGATGTGAAGGTCGAGGCCGGTCAGCGCGTCAAGGCCGGGCAACTGCTGATGACGGTCGATGCCCGCGAGGCGAACGAGACCGCCGCTGCCGCGCGCGCACAACTGGTACAGGCGGAGGCGAATTTCCTGCGCACGCAAAACCTGTTCAAACAGAAATTCGTCAGCCAGGCGGCCCTCGACCAGGCAGATGCAACACTCAAATCGGCGCGCGCCCAAGCCGGTGCCGCCGGTGCCGGCGCCTCGCACGCCAGCGTGACCGCACCGATTGGCGGGATCATCGCCGCGCGCCATGTCGAACTCGGCGAACTCGCCGCCCCCGGCCGCGAGTTGGTTACCATATTCGATCCCAAGGGCTTGCGCGCCATCGCCAGTATTCCGCAATTCAAACTCAAGGAAGCGCAGCAGGCCAAAAGCGCCCGGATCGAGTTTCCTGAAAGTCGGCGCTGGCTGGACGGCGCCCGCGTCGAAATATTGCCGACGGTCGATGCCAAGAGCCACACCGCTACCGCGCGGGTGTATCTGCCGGATGACCCGGCGCTGCTCGCCGGCATCGTGCCGGGCATGGCGGTGCGCGTTCACTTCGTTATCGGCGAGGCCAGGAAGCTGACCGTGCCGACGGTGGCCGTGCTACGCCGAGGCGAGATCAGTGCGGTGTATGTCGTCGGCACCGGCAAGGCGCAATTACGCCAGGTGCGGCTCGGCGAGGCCGTCGCCGACGGCGAACTCGAAATCCTGTCCGGTCTTGCGACGGGAGAGACGGTCAGCCTCGATCCGGTCAAGACCGGCATCGAACTCAAGCAAGCCGTTCCCCAGAAGTAAGTCATGGGCATTTCGGGCCGTATCGCGGCGTATTTCCTGCGTAATTCGCTGACGCCGCTGATCGCGCTGATCGCGCTGCTGTTGGGCGTGTTCGCCACGCTGATCACGCCGCGCGAGGAAGAGCCGCAGATCAACGTGACGATGGCCAACGTCTTCATCCCCTTTCCCGGCGCGACGGTGAAGGATGTCGAGAATCTGGTGGCCCGACCGGCCGAACAGGTGTTGTCGCGCATTTCAGGCATCGAGCACGTCTATTCGGTATCGCGCCCCGGCATGGCGGTGATCACCGTGCAATATCTGGTGGGCGAGGATCCGATCCAGGCGCTGGTGCGCCTCTACGACACGATCAACGCGCACAGCGACTGGGTGTCGCCCAATCTCGGCGTCGGCCAGCCTATCGTCAAGCCCAAGGGCATCGACGATGTGCCCATCGTCGCGCTGACCTTCTGGAGTGCCGACCCCGACAAATCCGGCTTCGAGATGCAGCAGGTGGCGCGCGCGGTCGAGATCGAGCTGAAGCGTATCCCCGGCACGCGTGACGTGGTAACACTAGGTGGACCCGGCCATGTCGTCCGAGTGCTGATGGATTCCGAGCGCATGTCCGGGTACGGTGTCACCGCGCAGGATCTCAAGGCCGCATTGCAGGTTTCCAACGCGTCGCAACCCGCCGGCAGCCTCGTTGCCGGCAACCGCGAACTTTTGGTGCAGACCGGCACCTACATCGAATCCGCCGCCGATGTGCGCAAGCTGGTTGTCGGTGTATCCGACAAGAAACCGGTGTTCATGTCCGATGTCGCGGAGGTGATCGATGGCCCCGACCAGCCGAACCGCTATGTCTGGCATGGTGAAAAAGGCTCCGAGTATCCGGCGGTAACACTGGCGGTATCGAAAAAGCCGGGCGTGAATGCCGCCGATGTCGCCAGTGGCGTCATCGCGCGCATGAACAGCCTCAAAGGCACTGTCATTCCCGAGGGCGTCGAATTCACCGTAACGCGCAACTACGGCGAAACGGCCACCGACAAGGCGCAGAAGCTGATCGGTAAGCTGGTCTTTGCCACCGCTTTCGTTGTGCTGCTGGTGTTGTTTGCGTTGGGTCGGCGCGAGGCTGTGATCGTTGGCGTGGCAGTGACGTTAACGCTCGCCGCCACGCTATTCGCCTCTTGGGCCTGGGGCTTCACGCTCAACCGGGTATCGCTTTTCGCGCTGATTTTCAGTATTGGCATTCTGGTTGACGATGCCATCGTCGTTGTCGAAAACATCCACCGCTGGCATACGCTACATCCCGACAAAGAGTTGTGGGAGATCATTCCCAGTGCGGTCGACGAAGTCGGCGGGCCGACTATCCTCGCCACCTTCACCGTGATCGCGGCACTCTTGCCGATGGCCTTCGTCAGCGGCCTGATGGGGCCCTACATGAGCCCGATCCCGATCAACGCATCGATGGGTATGTTCATTTCGCTTGCGATTGCCTTCATCGTCACGCCTTGGCTGGCGGCCAAGCTGATGAAGCCACAGGCTGCCGGTGACCATGCTGGCCATGAGCATGGTACAGCTGCCACGGAAACGAAACTGGAACGATTCTTCCGTAGCGGGCTTTCGCCTTTTCTTGATCCGCATAACGGTCGCAAGGCCAGAGCAATGCTCTGGATTGGTATCGTCGCAGCGATTCTGGCCTCGGTATCGCTCGGGGTTTTCAAGCTGGTTGTGATGAAGATGCTGCCTTTCGACAACAAGAGCGAATTCCAGGTGGTGCTCGACATGCCGGTCGGCACGCCGGTCGAAGAGACGGCGCGCGTGTTGCGCGAAATGGCCGCCGAGCTGGCTCCAGTGCCCGAGATTGCCGACTACCAGGCATATGCCGGCACCGCCAGCCCGATCAACTTCAACGGGCTGGTGCGCCAGTATTACCTGCGTGCCAATCCCGAGATGGGCGATATCCAGGTAAATCTGGTCGACAAGCATCACCGTGACCGGAAAAGTCACGAGATCGCGGTGTCGGTGCGCGAACGTCTCATGGGCGTAGCGAAAAAGAGCGGCGGCAATGCCAAGGTGGTGGAAGTGCCGCCGGGGCCGCCGGTGCTCTCACCGATTGTCGCCGAAGTGTATGGTCCCGACTACGCCGGCCAGATCGCGGTGGCGAAGCAGGTACGGGAAGCTTTCGAAGCTTCGGCAGATATTCTCGGCGTGGATGACAGCATTGCCGCTGATGCCGACAAGGTGGTGCTGCGCGTCAATCAGGCCAAGGCGGCATTGCTGGGCATTGCCCAGAAAGACATCGTCGATACGGTGCGCATGGGGCTGACCGGCGAGGATGTGACGCCGCTGCACGACGGCGAAGCGAAATACGAAATTCCCGTGCGCATCACGTTGCCCGCCGAGCGGCAGGATTCCATCGATTCCCTGCTCAAGCTCAAGGTACGCGCCCAGGCGGCCCAGGGTGACAATAGCGGCAACCTGGTGCCGATCTCCGAAGTGGTCGAGGCGCGCCGTGCGCCGCGCGAAAAGGTCGTTTATCACAAAAATCTGCTGCCGGTGGTGTATGTCACCGGCGACATGGGCGGCAAGCTTGACTCGCCGCTCTACGGCATGTTTGAGATTCGCGCCAAGCTTAAAGACTTGCCGCTGGTGCAGGGCGGCACGCTGGGTGAATACTTCATCAAGCAGCCGAAAGATCCCTACGCCGGGTATGCGGTGAAGTGGGATGGCGAATGGCAAGTGACGTTTGAAACCTTCCGCGACATGGGTGCCGCTTACGCCATCGGCCTGGTATTGATTTATCTCCTGGTGGTGGCGCAGTTCAAGAGCTATCTCGTCCCGCTCATCATCATGGCGCCCATCCCGCTCACCATCATTGGCGTGATGCCCGGTCACGCCCTGTTTGGCGCGCAATTCACGGCGACTTCGATGATCGGCATGATTGCCTTGGCTGGCATCATCGTGCGCAACTCGATACTGCTCGTCGACTTCATCAACCAGCAGGTTGGTGAAGGCATGGACTTCGCCGAGGCGGTGATCCAGTCGGCGGCGATCCGCGCCAAGCCGATTGCCCTCACAGGCCTGGCGGCAATGCTGGGCGCGCTGTTCATCCTCGATGATCCGATCTTTTCCGGCCTCGCGCTCTCGCTGATTTTTGGCATCTTCGTCTCCACCGTGCTTACGCTGGTGGTGATTCCGGTGCTTTACTATGCTGCGATGCGCAACCGGATCAAGCCCGCCTGAGTGCCGTCCCGCCAGCGCCGACTTTTCCTCGTCCGCGTCAAGGGCCTGCCACTATAATCACGCGCCATGAGTACCAGCACAGCCTCCGCCAGCGCCAAGACATTTCCACAGCACATTCTGGTCGTCGATGACACTGCGACCAACCGGCAAATCCTCGCGGTTTTTCTCAAGAAGCTGGGTCATACGGTCGAACTTGCCGAAGATGGTGCCCAGGCTGTGGATCTGTTTGCTGCCAAGTCATTCGATTTGGTGATCATGGATGTGATGATGCCGGTGATGGATGGCTATGAGGCTACCCGTCGCATCAAGGCGATGTGTCCTGACCGCTGGGTGCCAGTGCTTTTCCTCTCCGCTCTCGACAAGGATGAGAGCCTGGTTGTTGGCCTTGAGGCGGGGGGTGACGATTACCTGCCCAAGCCGGTGAATTTCGTCGTACTCGAGGCCAAGCTGCGCTCGCTATCGCGCACGCTGGCCATGCGCCGCGAATTGGAAGACGCGCGTAGCGCGCTGCAGGAATATTACGACGCCCGTGAGGCAGAAAATGCCCTGGCCGCCGAAATTCTCGACCAGTTGATGCAGCGCCCCGGGCTTGCCGACCCCAGCCTGCACTACTGGATGAATCCGGCCACCAACTTCAGCGGCGACATCGTTGCGGCGGCGCGCGCTACCGATGGCCGTTTCTATGTCTTGTTGGCCGACGCTACGGGCCACGGTCTGGCGGCTGCCATCAGTGTGCTGCCGGTTCTGACCCTGTTCTACGACGTCGTCGAATTCGGTCTGCCACTTGGCCGTGTGATTGCCAAGATCAACAGCCAACTGCGCATGGCTCTGCCGGTGGGACGTTTTGTCGCTTGTGCCTGCTTGTGCATCGATCCACAGAGTGGCCGCAGCGAAATCTGGATGGGGGGCATGCCCAGTGGCTTGCTGCTCGACAATGATGGCCGGGTGCTGCGTGAGATCGAGTCTTCGCACCTGCCGCTGGGTATCGACGATTTTGATTGGCGCAAGTCAGCCACCGAAGCACTGGTCTTTCCCGACGCCGGCGGACAACTGGTGCTGTTTTCCGACGGGTTGATCGAAGCCCGGAATAGTGCGGGTGAGGACTTTGGCATGGCGCGCCTGTGTGCCGCACTGGCCAGCGCACCTGCCCCCGGTCGGGTTGCCGCCGTGCAGACTGCCGTTTTCGCGCACCTTGGCAATATCCCGCCGCACGACGATGTCACGCTGATGCTGGTTGATCTCCCTCCTCCCCCACTGAAAACAAGGTAACGACATGACCACTTCCTCGTTTGATCGCACCATTGCACTATTCGATGCCGCCAATACTGAAGATCCGAATCTGGATCAGGGCCAACCGAAGGAACTGCTCTACGCACAGCGCATGACCGACATGATTGGTCGCTACGCACCCGAGGCCGATGATGCGGTCAAACTGGCGGTGCGCGCCCAGCATATCCAGCGCTGGAAAACACCGCGCGACAGCTACCCGATGACGCGCGACGGTTATTTCCAGTGGCGCACCGGTCTCTACAAGTTTCATGCCGAAACGGCCGGCCGCCTGATGCAGGAGGCCGGCTATGACGCAGCGACCATCGAGCGCGTCAAGCAAGCCGTCGGCAAGCGCGGTCTCAAGGTGAATGCCGATACGCAGTTGCTCGAAGACGTTGCCGACCTGGTGTTCATCGAGCACTACATGCTCGGTTTCGCCGGCCAGCATACCGAATACACCGAAGAAAAGTGGCTCGACATCATCCGCAAGACCTGGAAGAAGATGTCGGAGCGCGCGCATACCTTTGCCTTGTCCGGGCAGCTCAAGCTGCCGGAGCCGCTGGTGCCGCTGATTACCAAGGCGGTCACAGGAGGCTGAACATGCAAGTCGGGTTCATTGGCCTCGGCCTCATGGGTCGCCCCATGGCCCTGCACTTGGCAAAAGCCGGCCATACGCTTCATCTCTGGGCTCGCCGGCCTGCTTCACTCGAACCCTTCAAGGATGTGGCTGCCAAGGTCCATGCCTCTGCCACCGAGGTGGCGAAGCACGCCGACATCGTTTTCACGATGGTGGCCGACGCACCTGATGTGCGCGATGTAACACTGGGCGAAAATGGCATCGCGGCTGGCGCCAAGCCCGGACTCATCGTCGTGGACATGAGTACGATCAACCCCAATGCAGCCCGCGAGATCGGCGCAGCATTGGCAGAAAAAGGCATCGAATTCATCGACGCGCCGGTCTCGGGCGGCGAAACCGGGGCGATCAATGCCGCCCTGACCATCATGGCCGGCGGCAAGCCCGATGTTTTCGAGAAGGTCAAACCGCTGTTCGAGAAGCTGGGCAAGTCCGTCACCCTGATCGGCGACATGGGTGCCGGCCAAGTGGCGAAAGCCTGCAACCAGATTCTCACTGGCGTCGGCGTCCTGGCGGTGGCCGAGGCGTTCAACTTCGCGGCAAAAAATGGCGTGGATGTCGCCAAGGTGCGCGAGGCGCTGCTGGGCGGCTTCGCCTACTCGCGCATCCTCGAAAATCACGGCCAGCGCATGATCGACCGCAACTTCAAGCCGGGCTTCAAGGCCTGGATGCACCAGAAGGACTTGCGCATCGTCA
>CAIYZZ010000025.1 GCA_903930805.1 uncultured Rhodocyclaceae bacterium
AAAAGTACAAGGTGGCAAGCGAGTGAGCAAACTGAAAGAACTGGAAGCCTTCGTGCAGGTGGCAAGCAAGGGCAGCCTGACGGCAGCTGCCGCCGGCGAGGGCGTGACACCGGCGATTATCGGCCGGCGTCTGGATGCGCACGCAGGAATTCAAGCAGCAGTGGCGCGACATGCTTGCGGCCGAAACCGGCCGGTGCCGTCACTTTGAGGTGACCACTCGCCCGCGCGCTACCGAGTGACAGTTGCGCCTCGGCGTTGGCGAGGTCGGTGAGGATGCGCTGGCAGTCTTCGAGGAAGGCTTCGCCCTCCTGCGTCAGCGTCAGCTTGCGCGTCGTCCGCACCAGCAGGCGCACACCCAACCTGTCTTCCAGAGCATCCAACCTTCGGCCGATGATTGCCGGTGTCACGCCCGCGCCGGCAGCCGCCGCTGTCAGGCTGCCCTTGTTTGCCACCTGCACGAAGGCTTCCAACTCTTTCAGTTTGCTCACTCGCTTGCCACCTTGTACTTTTCATATCGAATGAATTGCCGATATTGTGGCTTATCTAGCAACGTGGTGTCGAATAGACTTCAGTCATCTATAAGACGCCTCATTTTCAAACGGAGAAAACCATGACACTCAGCCTTCCTGCCGGCGTGCAAATCAACGCCCCGATCCATCCCCGTTTCGACGAAATCCTGACGAAGAATGCGCTCGAACTCGTCGCCAAGCTTCACCGCGCCTTCGAGCCGCGTCGGCAGGAATTGCTGAAAGCTCGCGTTATCCGCCAAGCGCGCATCGACGCCGGCGAGATGCCCGACTTCCTGCCCGAGACCAAGCACATCCGTGAAGGCGACTGGAAGGTCGCGCCGTTGCCCAAGGCGCTGGAATGCCGTCGTGTCGAAATCACCGGCCCGGTCGAGCGCAAGATGATCATCAACGCCTTCAACTCGGGCGCTGACAGCTACATGACCGACTTCGAGGATTCCAACAGCCCCAACTGGTTCAACCAGATTCAGGGCCAGGTGAATCTGTTCGACGCCATCCGCCGCAAGCTGAGCTTCACCAACGAAGCCGGCAAGGTCTATCAACTCAACGAGAAGATCGCAACGCTACAGATTCGCCCTCGCGGCTGGCATCTCGACGAAAAGCATGTGCTGATCGACGGCCAGCGCGTCTCTGGCGGCATCTTCGACTTCGCCGTGGTGTTCTTCCACAACGCCAAGGAACAGGTGGCGCGCGGTGCCGGCCCCTTCTTCTATTTGCCGAAGATGGAATCGCACCTCGAAGCGCGCCTGTGGAACGAAATTTTCTGCATGGCGCAAGACCACATCGGCCTGCCGCGCGGCACCATCAAGGCCACCGTGCTGGTCGAAACCATACTCGCCACCTTCGAACTCGAAGAAATCCTCTACGAATTGCGCGAGCACAGCGCCGGCCTTAACGCCGGCCGCTGGGACTACATCTTCAGCTGCATCAAGAAGTTCAAGAAGAACAAGGATTTTTGCCTCGCCAATCGCGGCGCCATCACCATGGAAGTGCCCTTCATGCGCAGCTACGCGCTGTCGCTGGTGAAGGCCTGCCACAAGCGCGGCGCACCGGCCATCGGCGGCATGAGCGCACTGATTCCGATCAAGGGTGATCCGGTCGCCAATGACAAGGCGCTCGCCGGCATCCGCCACGACAAGACCCGTGACGCCAACGACGGTTACGACGGCGGCTGGGTAGCCCACCCCGGCCTCGTGCCGATCGCCATGGAAGAGTTCGTCAAGGTGTTGGGCGACAAGCCCAACCAGTGGGGCAAGCAGCGCGACGACAATTTCGGCCCGAAAGACTGGCTCAACTTCCAGCCCGAGCAGCCCATCACCGAAGCCGGCGTGCGCAACAACATCAACGTCGGCATTCATTATCTGGGCAGTTGGCTCGCCGGCAACGGCTGCGTACCGATCCACAACCTGATGGAAGACGCCGCCACGGCAGAAATCAGCCGTTCGCAAATCTGGCAGTGGGTCGTGTCGCCGAAAGGCAAGTTGGATGATGGCCGCAAACTCACCGCCGATATGGTGCGCGCCATGATCCCCGAAGAACTCGCCAAGGTGAAAGCCACCGTCATCGCCAATGGCGAGAAGACCGAAACCTACGACCAGGCCGCGGGCATCTTCGAAAAGATGGCGCTCGCCGAGGACTACCCCGAGTTCCTCACGTTGCCGCTGTATGAAGCGATGGAGTAACACAGCCCGCCCTCAGCGCCGATAAAAGTCGGCGCTGGGGGGACGGCATGTAGTAAGCCACTTCCGCTAATGGAAGCAGCGTTTTTCGTGAGGAATATTAGCGTTTCTGAATAAACCAACCGTTAATTTGCAAATTAACAATAGGGCTTGTTGATGATCAAATCGCCTGTAATAATGCACCGATAGAGGAAATCCACAGCGAACATGTGGAATAGAAATTAGCGGCGGGAGGATGTCTTGGCACCACGTTTGCGTGCGAGCAACTGAGCTAACGAGGGAACACACAAGATGACTGATTCACAGAACAATTCTGATACGACCAGCGTCGAACCAAGTTTGGTCAAACGACTGAAAAGCCCACCCCAATGTTCGATGCTGCGCATGATCGTCGTCGGCGTGCTGGGCGGTGTCATCATTTGGGGCGGTCTGAACATGGGCATGGAATACACGAACCGCTCAGACTTCTGCATGTCCTGCCATGAAATGACGATTCCGTTCGAGGAATTGAAAAAGACCGTCCATTACAAGAACCGTAGCGGCACGACCGTGCAATGCGCCGACTGTCACGTCGCCAGCAGCAAGACACCCACCGACTACATCTTCAAGTCCTTCCAGAAGATCATGGCCGCCCGCGACGTCGTTGGTCACATCAAGGGCACCGTCGACACACCAGAAAAATACGATGCTCACCGCCTCGAGATGGCCAAGCGCGTCTGGGATCGCATGAAGGAGCGGGATTCCAAGGAATGTCGCAACTGCCATAACTTCGCGACGATGGATCCGGAGAAGCAGAAGGATCGTTCCGTCGTCAAGCATGAAGGTGCCATCGAGGACGGCAAGACCTGCATCGACTGCCACAAGGGCATCGCCCACAAGGCTGTGCACCAGTTACTCGAGCAGGAACAGGGTGCTGCAAAGACGGAAGGCTGATACGATTACGTTTCCCTATCTCACAATAAATCAGTTCATATCAGGAGTTGATCGATGAAGAAGATTGCTTTGGCTGTAATGGGTGCAATGGGTGTCATGGGTGTCATGGTCGCTGGCGGCGCTTACGCGGGTGCTCCCGACTGGAGCAAGGTCACCGAGCGCAAGGTCAAGCTGTTCTTTCCCGGCCAGGCCGGCCTGGAGTGGGTGATGAACAAGGCGGATCACTCCGCTGTGCCCGACATCGTCGAAAAGAAACGCGCCTGCTCCAAGTGTCACGAGGGCGATGCCAACGAGATCGGTGACAAGATCGTCGCCGGTAAGCCGGTCGGCAGTTCGAAGAGCGTGCTGGAACCGAAGCCGATCGCGGGCAAGGTGGGCTGGATTCCCGCCACTTTCAAGGCCGCGCATGACGGCGAGAAAATTTACTTCCGTTTTGAGTGGGTACCGCCAAAGAACGGCGACGTCAAGATGGACAAGAAAAACGAAGTCAAGCTGACCATGATGTTCGATGGCGGCGGCACGGTCGAAAACGCCGATGTAAACGGTTGCTGGGGTACCTGCCACAACGACCTGCGCTCAATGAAGGATGGCAAGGACGACAAGAAGACCAAGTACATCAAGGACGGTAGCCTCGAGGGCGGCAAGTTCATGGACCTGATCCAGTATCGCAGCGGCAAGGGCGAAAAGCCGGTCGATGGCTATGTCACCGACAAGCGCTACATGGAAGGAGGCAAGGGCCTCGTCAAGGCCGAAGGCGTCAAGGATGGCAACAAGTGGGTCGTCACCTTCGAGCGCACACTGGCCGGCGGCGGCAAGGGCGACCATGCCATCACCGCCGATAAGGTCTACAACTTCGGCTTTGCCATTCACGAGGACTACAGCGAAGCGCGCTACCACTATGTCTCGCTCAACTACCAGTTCGGCCTCGACAAAACGGTGGAAGGTGTGAAGTATTTCTACAACGTCACCAAGCAGTAAAAAGGTATAGCGGGGATTACATCCAGCAGCTTTTAGTCAGTCATAACAGGAGGAGACAACAATGAAGAAACGATGGAGTAGGGTGACGTTGGCAGCAGGCGCCCTGGCGTTTTCGGCGACGGCTTTTGCCGCCCCGCCGAGCGCCGAAATGATTTCGTTCGCCTGTGCCGGTTGCCACGGCACCAACGGTAGCAGCGCCGGGCTGACCATGCCCAGCCTGGCCAGCCAGTCGAAGACGGCAATCGTCGACGCCATGAAGAAATTCAAGAGCGGCGAGCGTCCCTCGACGGTCATGGGTCGCTTGGCGAAAGGTTACTCCGACGCCGATTTCGATGCGATGGCCGGTTTCTTCTCGAAGCAGAAGTTCCATCCGACCGCCCAGACGGTTGACGCCGCCAAGGTCAAGAAAGGTGCCGAGTTGCAGGAAGCCAACTGTTCGCGTTGCCACCTGGACGATGGCAAGGAAGGCAAGGACGACACCCCCGTGATGGCCAGTCAGTGGCTGACTTATTTGCAGATGCAGATGGGCCTGTACGAGTCCGGCAAGCGCAAGATGCCGGAGAAGATGGCCGAGAAGGTCAAGCCGCTGTCCAAAGAAGATCTGGAAGCACTGCTCCATTTCTACGCCAGCGTCAAATAAGGGAGACAAGAACATGACATTGGATCGCAGAAACTTCATCAAGCTACTGGGCAGTGCATCGAGTCTGGCGCTGGCCGGTTGTGCCACGCAAGGCGGCCCTGCCGTCGGTTTGACTACTGAAATCATGCCCAAGGGCAGCGCACGGCGCGTTGTCGTCGTCGGCGGCGGCTATGGCGGTGCGATTGCCGCCAAGTATGTACGCATGCTCGACAAGTCGATCGAAGTAGTGATGGTCGAAAAGAACAAGCAGTTCATTTCCTGCCCGTTCAGCAACTTCTACATCGCCGGTATCTACAACGACATGAACGCGCTGACCATCGGCTACGACAATCTGGCGGCCAACCACAGCATCAAGATGGTGTACGCCGAAGTTACCTTGATCGACCCGGCTGCCAAGAAAGTCGTTACCACCGAAGGCACGCTCACCTATGACCACGTAATCGTCTCTCCCGGCATTGACTTCCGCACCGAGGAAATTGAAGGCTACGACGAGAACACCCCGCACGTGATCCCGCATGCATGGAAAGCCGGCGCGCAGTCCACTCTGTTGCGCAACCAACTCCAGGCCATGCCCGACGGCGGCAAAGTGATCATCAGCATGCCGCTGACGCCCTACCGTTGCCCGCCCGGACCTTACGAGCGTTCCTGCCTCATCGCCCACTACCTGAAGACGCACAAGCCCAAGTCCAAGCTGTTTCTGCTCGACGCCAACCCGGACGTGGTTTCCAAGAAGCCTCTGTTCACCAAGGCCTGGAGCGAGTACTACAAGGGCATCTTCGAGTATGTGCCCGGCAAGAAGGTGACTCGTATCGACGCCAAGGAGAAGAACCTCATCGTCGAGGGCATTGAGGACCACAAGGGCGACGTTGTTAACTTCATCCCCTCACAGCGGGCCGGCAACATCGCCGTCAAGTCCGATCTGGTTGGCGACGACAAGAAGTGGTGTCCGGTACATCCGGTGACTTTCGAGTCGGCCAAGCACAAGTTTGTCCATGTCATCGGCGACGCGTGCTCACCACCCTCCACCGGTGCCCCGATGCCTAAATCCGGCTACTCGGCCAACTCCCAGGCAAAGGTCTGCGCCATGAACGTGGTGGCGATGATGAACGGTAAGGAGATGATCGAACTTTCCGGTATCAACGTCTGCTACAGCGCGATCTCCGACCATCAGTCGGTGAGCATCGCAGCCGTCTACAAGATCGTCGATCACAAGATTACCGCAGTGCCCAACTCTGGAGGAATCTCCCCCGCCGACTTTTCGATGGCCCAGGCCGAGCATGCCTACGGCGAAAGCTGGCTGAAAAACATCCTCACCGAGATGTCGACCTGATCCTCGCCTCTGCACCAAAAACAAACCCCGCTACGGCGGGGTTTGTTTTTGGTGATCAACCCTTGCCGGTGCTGCCGAAGCCACCGGCACCCCGATGGCTTTCCTCAAATTGATCGACCACGTTGAACGCCACCTGTAACACCGGAACCACGACCAGTTGCGCGATGCGATCGAGTGGATTCAGCAGGAATACTTCGTGGCCACGATTCCACAAGGATACAAAAATTTCGCCCTGGTAATCGGAGTCGATCAACCCGACCAGGTTACCGAGCACGATGCCGTGCTTGTGGCCCAACCCTGAGCGCGGCAGGATCATCGCCGCCAGACCCGGATCGTCCAGATGAATCGCAATACCGGCCGGAATCAGCATCGACTCGCCCGGATGCACGCGCACTGGCGCTTCGATGCAGGCGCGCAAATCCATCCCCGCCGCGCCCGGCGTGGCGTAGTGTGGTGCGGCCTCGCCTTGGTTGTCCTTGAGGCGCTGATCGAGAATGCGTACGTCAATTGTTGGCATGACTCATTTATCTCCTTACCATCTCCGCGATATGGCGCACGATGGTGCGTGCAACGGTCAATTTATCAGCGGGCGGCACAGGGTGCGCGCCGGCTGCATCGAACAGCGTGACGGCATTGGCATCGCCACCGAGTCCATCCTTTACCAGATTGCCCACCACCAGCGGCAGTTTCTTTGCCCGTCGCTTGCCTTCGGCATACTCGGCGAGATTCTGGCTCTCGGCGGCAAAGCCGACACAGAACGGTGCATCGGCTCGCGCGGCCACCTCGGCGAGGATGTCCGGGTTGGCTAGCAGTTCGAGCGTCAGTGTCTTGGTGCCTTTCTTGATCTTGTGCGCTGCCGGTGCGGCCGGTCGGAAATCGGCCACCGCCGCGACGGAGATGAAGATATCGGTCTGCGGCATCTGTGCCAGCACCGCATCGCGCATCTCCAGCGCACTTTGCACATCGATGCGCGTCACCCCCGCAGGCGTCGGCAAGGAAACGGGGCCACAAACTGCCGTCACGCCAGCGCCGACTTCTGCACAGGCACGCGCCAGCGCAAAGCCCATCTTGCCGGAACTGCTGTTGGTGAGCCCGCGCACCGGATCGAGCGCTTCAAAGGTCGGCCCCGCCGTGAGCAGGACACGCTTACCCGCTAAAATCTTAGGTTGGAAGAAGGCAATCAAGGCATCCAGAATCTCGAAGGGTTCGAGCATGCGTCCCGCGCCGACCTCGCCGCAGGCCTGCTCACCGCTGGCAGGGCCCAATACTGCGACGCCATCCGCCCGCAACTGCGCGACATTGCGGGCCGTTGCCGGGTGTTCCCACATTTGGCGGTTCATTGCCGGCGCAACGAGCAGTGGGCAATCCCGGGCCAGGCAGAGCGTCGACAACAAGTCGTCAGCAAACCCGTGCGCCACCTTGGCGATGAAGTTCGCCGTCGCCGGTGCCACCAATACTGCAGCGGCATCACGCGTCAAATCGATGTGCGCCATGCCCCCCGCCACACTCTCCTGCGGTGCATCCCACAGCGACACGAATACCGGCCGGCCCGTCAGTGCCTGAAACGTCAGCGGCGCAACGAAGCGCGCCCCCGCCTCGGTCATGACGACATCGACCGCCGCCCCCGCCTTGCCGAGCAAGCGCGCCAACCCCGCCGCCTTGTAGGCCGCCACACCGCCGGTAATACCGAGCACGACACGTTTGCCTTGCAGTTCGAGCATGACAGATCTTCGCCCGACCCTTGCAGGCCGAGCGTCAGTTAAGATGGCACTTTCAAGCTGAAATATTCTAACTCATGGCAATCACCGACTGGCCGGAAGATCAGCGCCCCCGCGAGCGCTTGCTTGCGCTTGGCCCGGCGGCATTGGCCGACGCCGAATTGCTGGCGATCTTCCTGCGCGTCGGTGTCAAGGGCATGAGTGCGGTGGATCTGGCGCGCGCTCTACTCGCCCACTTCGATAACAGCCTAGCCCGGCTGGCAGCCGCCACGCCACAGGAACTCATCACCGTGAACGGCATCGGCCCGGCCAAGGCGGCGCAACTCGTCGCCACGCTGGAACTTGCGCGTCGTGGCCTGCGCGAAGAACTGCGCCAACCCGCGACGCTCAACGCGCCAACTGCCGTGCGCGACTGGCTGCGACTCAGACTCGCGCCGCTCCGCCATGAAGTCTTTCTCGCCCTCTGGCTCGACGCACAAAACCGGCTAATCGCCGACGAGGAACTGTTCCGCGGCACGCTCACGCAGACCAGCGTCTATCCGCGCGAAGTTGTCAAACAGGCGCTGGCCAATAACGCTGCTGCCGTCATCCTCGCCCACAACCATCCAAGCGGTGTCGCCGAACCTTCGCACGCCGATGAACTCCTCACCCGGACGCTCAAGCAGGCACTGGCATTGGTGGATGTGCGACTGGTCGATCACTTCATCGTTGCCGGCAATGCAACCCCGCTATCTTTCGCCGAACGCGGGTTGCTGTAAAAAAAAGCCTTAAAACACTTGCCGGAAGCCCGGGGGCTCCGGTAGAATGCGCCGCTTTTCGTCGTCCGAAGTTCTGGAGACAAGTTTCTGGAGATAAGTTATGTCACGCGTCTGTCAAGTGACGGGCAAGGCCCCGATGGTTGGGAACCATGTCTCCCACGCCAACAACAAAACCAAACGTCGCTATCTGCCCAACCTGCACACACGCAAGTTTTGGGTCGAAGGCGAAAACCGCTGGGTGCGTCTGCGTGTTTCCAACGCCGGTCTGCGCACCATTGACAAGAAAGGCA
>CAIYZZ010000026.1 GCA_903930805.1 uncultured Rhodocyclaceae bacterium
GTGCCGTCAAGCGGATCAATGATCCACTGGAATTCTGAATCTCCGGCCGTGTCGCCAGACTCCTCGGCCAGGATGGCGTGGTTGGGATAGACTTCACGAAGAGTTTCGATGATGGTGTTTTCTGCGGCTCGGTCAACTTCGGTGACAAAATCGTTTTGCTGTTTTACGCTGACCTTGATTTGGTCAATGTCGAGGCTGGCGCGATTGATTACACTGCCGGCGCGACGGGCGGCCTTGATGGCCGTATTGAGCATGGGATGCATGGCAAGCGGGGCGTACGCCCGTTCGATAAAGATGACGAATTCTAAACTGTCGGCACCCCCCGTGCCGGAATGTGTGCAGCACTTGCAGCATGTGCGCGTTGTGCTTTCGCATACCAGCCATCCGGGCAATATTGGCGCGGCTGCGCGGGCGATGAAAACCATGGGATTTTCTCGTCTGGTACTGGTTAATCCAAAAGTCTTGCCGGAAGCGCAGGCGGTGGCCATGGCTTGCGGTGCGGATGATGTTCTGTCTGCGGCGCGGGTCTGCACCAGTCTGGTAGAAGCCTTGAATGGCACCGTGCTGGCCATGGCCATGACCGCGCGCCGGCGCGAACTGGCAACCGAACCACTCTGGGCACGTGAAGGTGCTGCAGAGTTGGCCGGTGTGTCCATGCACGGTGAAGTTGCGCTCGTATTCGGTAACGAAACTGCCGGGTTGTCGAACGAGGAACTGGCACAGTGCGGGCGCTGGGCGCTGATTCCCGCCAACCCGGATTATTCTTCTCTGAATCTTGCCGCTGCCGTGCAATTGGTTTGCTACGAATTGCGCTTGGCAATGCTGGGTGTCGTGCCAGTCCCGACTGTTGCCGGTGCGGGAGCGCCGGCTACGCATGGGGAGGTGGACGGGTTGATGTCGCACTTGGAAGAGTCGGCAGTAAGCTCAGGATTTCTCGATCTCGAGCGACCCGGGCGTTTGATGTTGCGCCTGCGACGCCTATTTTCTCGTGTCGGATTGGAGAGGGAAGAGGTGAATATTCTGCGCGGACTGTTGGCCTCGTTCGAGCGCCCGACGCGCAAACAGCATCGAAACTGACTGCATTGCAGCTTTCGCATGGCTTGAGATTGCTGGCTTCAACATTAAGTTGACCTGGGTTATCGGGAATTCTAGAATTCCCCCAATATTCTTAAGGTTTCACTTACTCCTATGTTCTCTCGATTGCGAGAAGATATTGACTGCGTCTTTGAACGCGATCCAGCTGCCCGTTCCACTTGGGAAGTGCTGACTTGTTATCCCGGTTTCCATGCGCTGACGCTGCACCGATTCGCGCACTGGTTATGGGGCCACCGCTTGCGATGGCTGGCGCGTATGGCTTCACATTTCACGCGTCTCATCACCGGTATCGAGATCCACCCCGGGGCGACGATCGGCCGGCGGGTGTTCATCGATCATGGTATGGGCGTGGTGATTGGTGAGACGGCCGAGATCTGCGACGAATGCACGCTCTACCATGGCGTGACGCTGGGCGGAACATCATGGAACAAGGGCAAGCGTCATCCGACCCTGGCGCGTGGCGTCGTCGTCGGCGCTGGTGCAAAAGTGCTGGGACCGATCACGATTGGTGAAGATGCCAAGGTCGGTTCGAATGCCGTGGTCGTGCGTGACGTGCCCCCGGGTGCGACTGCAGTAGGGATTCCGGCACGCATCATCGAGTCGGTGGAAGAGCTTGCGAGGCATGAAAAGGCGGAACACCTTGGTTTCTCGGCGTACGCCGTGAGTCGCAGCGAGGATGATCCGGTTTCCATGGCGATTCACGGCCTGCTTGATCACGCGGTTGAAACCGACCGCCGCATTGCGGCTTTGCTCAAGACCATTGAGCGTACCGGGGTATCAATGGAAGATGATGTGGCAACAGCTGACAAGTTTGACCCAAAATATTTGTCAAAAATAGTTGACTAAATTAGTCGGTATCTATATCTTGACTAAAGTAGTCTGAAATGGAGTACGGCAGACCCAACCCACCCACACTCAAACGAGTTCAAACGCGAGGTACCTCATGAGACTGACCACTAAAGGACGTTTTGCGGTAACGGCAATGATCGATGTGGCCTTGCGCCAGCATGGCGGGCCGGTGACGCTTGCCGGTATCGCCGATCGGCAGAAGATATCCCTTTCCTATCTGGAACAACTGTTTGGCAAGCTGCGCCGTAACCATCTGGTTGCCAGTGTTCGTGGCCCGGGCGGTGGCTATACCCTCGCCAAGCCCCTTGCAGCGGTGTCGGTAGCGGATATCATCAGCGCCGTCGATGAGCCGCTCGATGCCACAAGTTGCGGCGGCAAGGGCAATTGCCATGACAACCACCCGTGCATGACCCACCATTTGTGGACTAGCCTCAATGAGCGCATGCACGAGTATTTGCACTCGGTAAATCTCGAGGAACTGGTACGCCAGCAACATGGCACGCCGTGTGCTGCAAGTGTTGCAGCCATGCCGGAGCGGAGTATGCGTCAGTCGCGCCGCATTCCGGTGATGGCTGCCGCCTGAGATCGCGCATCCGCAAAATGTTCGCTCCTGTCTATCTCGACCATAACGCCACGACACCGTTGCAACCGGCGGTGCTGGCGGCCATGCTGCCCTATTTCGGGCAACACTTCGGCAACGCGTCGAGCAGGCATGAATACGGACGGGCGGCACGTCGGGCCATTGACGAGGCGCGGCAGCGCGTGGCCTTTGCCGTGGGCGCTCATCCGACCGAGGTGATTTTTACCAGTGGCGGGTCGGAAGCGAACAATCTGTTCATCAAGGGCGTGGCGGCAAATCTCAAGTTCGGCACCATCGCGATCTCGGCGATCGAGCATCCTTGTGTGCGCGCGCCGGCCAAGGCTCTCAAACGACAAGGCTGGCATGTGCGCGAGATTGCGGTCGATGCTGAATGCCGTCTCGTCAGCGCCGACTTTTCTGCGGCGATGGCCGATAAACCTGCCTTGGTTTCGGTGATGCTAGTCAATAATGAAACCGGTGCGATACAGAATGTGGCGCAACTCGCTGCTGTCGCTCAATCCCAATCTTCGGGTGCCTGGTTCCACAGCGATGCGGTGCAGGCACTGGGCAAGATACCGCTCGATTTTCGCTCACTGAATGCGGCCGGCGTGCATGCGCTGACCCTTTCCGCTCACAAGCTGGGCGGGCCGAAGGGGGTAGGGGCGCTGATCGTCGACAAGCGTGTCGATCTAGCTCCCTTGATAGCCGGTGGTGGCCACGAACGCGGCCTGCGTTCAGGTACCGAAAATGTTCCGGCCATCGTTGGTTTCGGTGTTGCCTGTGCCGAGGCGGTGGCACGGTTACAGGAAACGTCGCAACGACTGCGCGGCTTGCGTGCTGAACTGGAGCGTGGTTTGGCGGCGCAAGGCGCAAGCATTTTTGCGCTGGCCGCCGAACGATTGTCCAACACCGTTTATTTTTCCCTGTCGGGGTTGGATGGCGAAACCTTGGTAGGCAAGCTGGATCGTGCCGGCTTTGCCGTCGCCAGCGGTGCAGCATGCTCTTCAGTCAACCCCGAGCCTTCGCATGTGTTGCTGGCCATGGGGATTGAACCCGCATTGGCGCGTGGCGCCGTGCGCATAAGCCTTGGCGTGGAGACGACAAGCACGGAAATTGCCGGTTTTTTGCAGGCGCTTTCCACCACCGTGACAAATTTGCAATCGCTGGCTGCGGTACCTACTGCAGTGGCTGGCTGAACTGGAGTCTGACACTATGCTGAAACTACCCATCTATCTCGACTACTCGGCAACGACCCCGGTCGATCCGCGCGTAGCCGCGAAGATGATTCCTTATTTGACCGAACACTTCGGCAACCCCGCCTCGCGTTCCCATCCCTTCGGTTGGGAAGCCGAAAAAGCTGTCGAGGATGCGCGCGAGGAGGTCGCCAAGCTGGTGAATGCCGACTCAAAGGAAATCATCTGGACCTCGGGTGCCACAGAGTCGAACAACCTCGCCATCAAGGGTGCGGCGCACTTCTATGCCGGGACAAAAGGCAAGCATATCGTTACCGTGGCCACCGAGCACAAAGCGGTGCTTGATACCGTCAAGGAACTCGAACGTCAGGGTTTCGAAGCGACCTATCTCGAGCCGCAGTCCAATGGACTGATCACGCCGGAACAGCTCAAGGCGGCCTTGCGCAAAGATACGGTGGTGGTATCGGTGATGGCGGTGAATAACGAGATCGGCGTGATCCAGCCGATTGCTGAACTCGGCGAGATTTGTCGCGCCAATGGCAGCATCTTCCATGTCGATGCCGCACAGGCGACAGGCAAGATGCCAATCGATCTGGCCAAGCTGAAGGTCGACCTGATGTCGTTCTCAGCGCACAAGACATACGGCCCCAAGGGTATCGGTGCGCTTTTTGTTCGCCGTAAGCCACGTATTCGTCTCGAGGCGCAGATGCACGGCGGTGGCCATGAGCGCGGCATGCGTTCGGGTACGCTGGCGACACACCAGATCGTCGGCATGGGCGAAGCCTTCCGCATCGCCCGCGAGGAGATGGCGGCCGAGAATGAGCGCATCCGCATGCTGCGCGACCGTCTGCTCAAGGGTGTGCAGGACATCGAAGAAACCTACGTCAATGGCGATATTGACAGCCGCGTGCCGCATAACCTGAACATCAGCTTCAATTATGTCGAAGGTGAATCGCTGGTCATGGCAGTGAAAGATATCGCGGTGTCCTCGGGGTCTGCCTGTACCTCGGCTTCGCTTGAACCGTCCTATGTGCTGCGTGCGCTGGGACGTTCGGACGAGCTGGCACACAGCTCGATCCGCTTCACCATCGGGCGCTTCACCACCGAAGAAGAAATCGATTTCACCATCA
>CAIYZZ010000027.1 GCA_903930805.1 uncultured Rhodocyclaceae bacterium
ATGTCATGGAATTCATCTGCGACTACCTGCGCATGATGGTCGGCGGCAACCTCAATGCCTTCGAGATCGAGAACCTGATGGACATAGAAATCGAGACGCATCACGCCGAAGTCCATTTTCCTGCGCACATGGTCCAAACCATGGCCGGTGCTATTCCCGCGTTTGGTATTGTGGTGGCGGTGATGGGGGTGGTTAACGTAATGGGTTCGGTGGGATCGCCCCCTGCCGTGCTGGGCAAGATGATTGGCGGTGCGCTGGTCGGCACCTTCCTCGGCATTCTGGCTGCCTATGGTTTTGTCGAGCCGATCGCCAACCAGTTGAACCAGAAGGTTGACGAGGGCAGCAAGATCTACCAGTGCATCAAGGTGGTGCTGCTCTCCAGCATGAACGGTTACGCGCCGCAGGTCGCTGTCGAGTTCGGTCGCAAGGTGCTCTACTCCGGTGACCGTCCGACCTTCATCGAGCTTGAAGAGGACTTAAAAGCGCGTAAAGGTAAGTGAGGACAAGTAACCTGCCGTCCCGCCAGCGCCGACTTTTGCCAGAAAACCCATGAGCGACGACAGCCAACAGCCAATCGTAGTCAAGAAGATCAAGAAGGCCGGCGCTGCGGGCCACGGTGGTGCGTGGAAGATCGCCTATGCTGACTTCGTGACGGCGATGATGGCATTCTTCCTGCTGATGTGGTTGCTCGGTTCGACCGCGAAGGGTGATCTCAAGGGCATCGCCGATTTTTTCCAGACACCGCTGCTGGTGGCCATGGCGGGGGGCTCGGGTTCCGGTGATTCCTCATCGGTGATCCAGGGTGGGGGTGAAGATCTGACGCGCGCCCACGGCCAGGTCAAGAAAGGCGATATCGAGGCACCCAAGAAGACGATCAACCTGCAGGCGCTCAAGGCCGATTTCGAGAAAAAGGAAAAGGAGCGCCTGATGGGCCTGAAGAGCGACATCGAGGCGATGATCGAAGCCAGCCCTACCCTCAAGCAATTCAAGAAACAGCTGTTGCTCGATATTACCAGCGAAGGGCTACGCATTCAGATCGTCGATGAGCAGAACCGGCCGATGTTCGATTCAGCGAGTTCTGAACTCAAGCCCTACACCAAGCTGATCCTACGCGAAATCGGCCCGATGCTGAACAAAGTGGAAAATCGCATCTCCTTGTCCGGCCACACGGATGCGACGCCCTATGCCGGCGGCGATCGTGGCTTCGGTAACTGGGAGTTGTCGACTAATCGCTCCAACGCATCGCGTCGCGAGATGGTCGCCGGCGGTCTGGATGGTTCCAAGGTCATGCGCGTGACCGGCTTCGCCTCGACCGTGCTGTTTGACAAGACGCAGCCGCAAAGCCCGATCAACCGTCGCATCAGCATCATTGTGTTGAACAAGCGCACCGAGGAGGCCATTCTCGATGATGGCAAGGAAGAGAAAGTCGCCGAAGTAACAGATGCTCAGCAACTGGACGCGCGGGGCGTGTTGCCGCCCGCCGCTGTTCCAGCGGCTGCACCCGCCGTGCCCGTTGCCCGCTAGGCAAAATTGGGGTGCTCTTGACTGCGGACTTTGGTATTAGAATTGCCCGGTTGTCGCTATCCCGCCCATAACAACTTCTAGAACAATGCGATTTTTTGATAAAACATTCTGGTACGGCTTGATCCTTACCCTTGTCGTGGCGGTGGTGTTCTATCTTGCGACCCCTGCGGCAGGTATTGCCCCGGCTGTCACCTTCATCCTTCTGGCGCTCGGTTGGCGCGGCGTCGCCCTGCTGTTCGGCGGCAAACCGGCCGATCAGTCGGCTGATTACGGCGATGAAGAGCGGGTCCTCATGGAGGAATTCCGCAATCTGTTGCGCGAGGCCGCCTCTCAGTTTTCCATCCAGTTCGACGCCGCACGTGGCGAGATCGGCCGAGTGCAAAGTTTGCTGAAAGATGCCATCGAAGACCTCACCCACAGTTTTCAGGGCATGCACGCCCAGACCGAAGAGCAACGCCAACTAACCGTTTCCGTGACGGCCGGCTCCGCTGATGGTGAATCAGAGATCAATTTCAACGAGTTTGTGCGCGATACCTCCAACGTCATGCAGCAGGTGGTCGATAGTGTGGTCGGCAACAGCAAGCTGGGCATGGAACTGGTCGAGTTGACCGACAGCATTGCCAAGCATGCCCAGGATGTTCAGGGCATCCTGTCCGAAATTGGCTCCATCGCCAAGCAGACCAACCTGCTGGCGCTGAATGCCGCCATCGAGGCGGCGCGCGCCGGCGAGGCCGGTCGGGGGTTTGCCGTGGTGGCCGACGAAGTGCGCGATCTATCCGCCCGCACCACGCAGTTCTCGCAGCAGATCAACAAGCTCATGCAAAGCATGCAGGTGTCGGTGAAGCAAACTGAGACTGCCATCCAGGGCATGGCCAGCCAAGACATGACTTTCGCTCTCGAATCCAAGCAACAGGTCGAAAGCATCATCCACACCATGGAACGGCAGAACATCGGGCGCATCCAGGCCATCGGCGCCCTCGGCGGTAGCGCTGTCGCTGTCGAGAATCTGGTTGGCAAGGCCATCACCGCACTGCAGTTTCAGGACATGGTGTCTCAACTCCTGTCACACATCGCCCGCCGTGTCGATGCGCTTGACGCGGTGATGCGCCAGCTCAATACCCTTGGTTCGACACTTGACCGCGAAGCCGCCAGCGCGGATGCCCGTGGTGCCATCGCCTCGTTGCGTGAAGAGCAGGGCAAGATTACCGCTGCCCTCAGAGGTATCGAAGCACAAACCATCAACAATCCGGTCGACCAAAAGGCAATGACCCAAGGCGACATCGAACTCTTCTGAACACAGGAGCTACAACATGGCTAAATCCATCCTTGCGGTCGACGATTCCGCCTCCATTCGTCAGATGGTGGGCTTCACCCTCAAAAGCTCCGGCTACGAGGTAGTCGAGGCGGTGGATGGCATGGATGGCCTCGAAAAGGCGAAGGGCAAAACCTTCAACCTCATTCTCACCGACCAGAACATGCCACGCATGGATGGCCTGACGCTGATCAAGAATCTGCGTGCTATGCCGCAGTACAAGACCGTGCCGATCCTCATGCTAACCACCGAGTCGTCCGATGCGATGAAGCAGCAGGGCAAAGCGGCGGGTGCCACCGGTTGGCTGGTCAAACCCTTCGATCCGCAAAAGCTTGTCGAGGTCGTGAAGAAAGTCATCGGCTAAGTGCCGTTCCGCCGTTTCTGCTGATTTTTTCACGGAGGTGCCATGTCCATCGACATGAGCCAGTTCTACCAGGTTTTCTTCGAAGAGACCGGGGAGCATCTGGCCAGTATGGAAAACCTGCTGCTCACCCTGGACATCAATGCGCCCGATGCCGAGCAACTCAATGCGATCTTTCGCGCGGCGCACTCGATCAAGGGATCGAGCGGCACCTTCGGCTTTACCGATCTGGCCGATGTCACGCACATCCTGGAAAACCTGCTCGACCGCATCCGCAAGGGCGAACTCAGTCTGCGCGAGGACATGATCGACGCTTTCCTCGATGCCGGCGATGTCTTGAAGAGTATGTTGGCCGCACACAAGGGTGATGGCGAGGCCGATGTCGAGATGGCTGCGGCGATCTGCCAGCGGCTGCGGCGGCTAACTGAAGACAGCGACACGGCGGGCGCGGCAGATGCCGTCCCCATCAACGCGGCGGTTCCGGCTGATGCCGTCCCGCCAGCGCCGACTTTTTCGGCCGTTGCCGAAACTGGCCTTGACCTCTTCTTCGTGCTTGATGGCGATGCCGATGCTGCCGAAAAGGCGCTGGATAATCTGGTCGCCGAATTGGCTGAACAGGCTGGCGTACAAACGGTTCGCATTGCCGGGCGCGCTGCGACTGCCGAACACTCGTGGCACCTGCAAGTGATTGGTAACCCTGATGCCGAAACCCTGCGCGACTTGCTCGAATTCGTTGCGAAGAACGACAGCATCCGCATTGCGCCGCTGGGTGAATCCGCCGCTGCAACGCTTGGCGATTCGCCCGATGGCACCTACGGTTTCTTCGGTGATGAACCGACCGGTGTTGCCCCGGTTGAAGATGACAGTTACGGCTTTTTCGAACCTTTACCGGAAGCCGTGGCGGCGCCTGAAGCAGCGGCAGATGATGCCTATGGTTTTTTCGAGCCCCTGCCTGCCACCGACACGCCAGGCGAGTCCGCAGCGCTGGCCGATTCACCCGATGGTGCTTATGGTTTCCTGGTCAAGACCTTGCCGGGGGCAGCCGTATCGTCCGCCTCTCCCGCCGTGCCAGAAAAGCCGGCTGAAAAGCCGGTCGCCGAGCCTGAGCCGAAGCGCGTCGCTCCCACCGCCACGAAGCCGGCTCCCGCCGGGGACACCACCATCCGTGTCGGCGTGGATAAGGTCGACCAACTCATCAACCTCGTCGGCGAACTCGTCATCACCCAGGCCATGCTGGCACAGTCAGCTTCCCAGGTTGATCCGGTCGAGTTCGAGCGTCTGCACAACGGGCTGATCCAACTCGAGCGCAACACACGCGACATGCAAGAATCGGTGATGTCGATCCGCATGCTGCCGATCTCGGTGGTGTTCTCGCGCTTCCCGCGTGTTGTACGCGATGTTTCGCAAAAGCTGGGCAAGCAGGTTGAACTCAAGCTCCTGGGCGAGCACACCGAACTCGACAAGGGACTGATCGAACGCATTTCAGATCCGCTGACGCATCTGGTGAGGAACAGTCTGGATCATGGTATCGAGTCACCCGAGGTACGGGCCGAGAAGGGCAAACCGCCGGTCGGCACCATCACGCTGTCTGCTTATCATCAGAGTGGCAATGTCGTCATCGAAGTCGGCGACGACGGCGCGGGCCTGCCCCGCCAGAAGATTCTTGCCAAGGCCAAGGAAAAGGGCCTCAGCGTGCATGACCAGATGAGCGACCAGGAAGTCTTCGCCCTCATCTTCGAAGCCGGGTTTTCTACTGCCGACCAGATTACCGAAGTCTCCGGACGTGGCGTCGGTATGGATGTCGTCAAGCGCAACATCACCGCTATGGGCGGCCGGGTCGAAATCAGTTCGATGCTCGGCGTCGGTACGCGCATGACCGTGCGTCTGCCGCTCACCCTGGCCATCCTCGATGGCATGTCGGTGGCGGTGGGCAACGAAATCTACATTATCCCGCTCGGCTATGTCATTGAAAGCTTGCAGGCCGAACCCGGCATGATGAAAAGCGTCTCGGGCGTCGAGCGTCTCATCCAGGTGCGCGGCGAATACCTGCCGGTGGTGCCCCTCTACGAGATCTTCCGCGTCCCCGGCGCCATCACCGCGTTCGAAGATGGCATCATGATCATCCTTGAGTCTGACGGCACGAAGGTTGCGCTCTTTGTCGATGCCATGGTTGGCCAGCACCAGGTCGTTATCAAGAGTCTTGAATCAAATTATCGCAAGGTGGCCGGTGTTTCCGGTGCCACCATCATGGGCGACGGTCGTGTCGCCCTGATTCTCGATGTCTCGATGCTCGTCGGCATGGCTCGGCATGCGTTGCCGGTCGCTGCTTGAAACACGCTAAAGGAGGAACCTCCATGCTTCAGGAATCCACACAAAAAAGCTCCCAGGCAGCAGGTGATGAAGGTGGCTACGCCCAGGAATATCTCACCTTTACGCTCGGCCCTGAGGAATACGCCATCGATATTCTCAAGGTGCAGGAGATTCGCGGCTACGAGCAGCCCACCACCATCGCCAACGCACCGGCCTTCATCAAGGGGGTGATCAATCTGCGTGGCATCATCGTGCCCATCGTCGACATGCGTATCAAGTTTGGCGTCGGCAAGGCCGATTACACGCCCTTTACCGTGGTCATCATCCTCTCGCTCGGTCACCGTGTCGTCGGCATCGTCGTCGATGGCGTGTCGGACGTCACCAGCCTGCGCGCCGATCAGGTGCGCCCCGCGCCCGAGTTCGCTGCCACTGTCGACACCCGCTACATCAATGGCCTCGGCACCTTGGGCGACCGCATGCTGATCGTCGTCGATATCGAAAAGCTGATGCTCTCAAGCGAGATGGCACTGGTCGACCAGGCTGTCGAAGCCGCCTGACCGGCTTGCAGTCTTCACCGCAATTGACAATAAGCTGAATTCTAAGAAAGCAACATCATGCGCACTAACCTCCCCGTTACCGGCAATGAAATCATCCTGACCGACCACTCGATGATCGTCTCCAAGACCGATCTCAAGGGCCGTATCACCTACGTCAATCAGGATTTTCTTGATATCAGCGGTTTTACCGAGGCTGAACTCATTGGCGAGCCGCACAACATCGTGCGGCATCCCGACATGCCGCCGGAAGCCTTCCAGGATCTGTGGAACTCGCTGAAAGACGGCCGGCCGTGGGTGGGCTACGTCAAGAACCGCTGCAAGAACGGCGACCACTACTGGGTCGAGGCGCATGCCGCGCCGATCTGGGAGGGTGGGCAGGTCAGTGGCTACATGTCGGTGCGCCGCAAGCCGGCGCGCGAGGTGGTCGAGGCCTGCGAAAAAGCCTATCGCGACTTCCGCGACGGCAAGGCCGGTGGCAAGCGCGTGCTCGATGGCCGGGTGGTCGCATGCTCACCGTTTGCCCGCATGGTTCGCAAGATCAAGCAATCCTCGCTGACCGCCAAGCTGGTGATGGGCTGTGCCGCCGCCGCCGTGTTGATCATGGGCGTCAGTGCCGAATTGCTCGGTGAGCGCATGGGCAGCGTGCTCGAACAGCAGGGCGTGACCGAGTTGCGGCAGAACCTCGGCCTGATCCGCGGCATGATCGAGGTGCGCGCCAGTGCCATGAAGCGCGAGGCGCAGCGCCTCAACGACATTCTCGCTAACCAGTTCCCCGATGGCATGACTCAGGAGGTGAAGGGCGACGAGGTTCTGCTCAAGCATGGCAGCACTGTGCTCAACGGCCGCTTTAACGAAGTCGACCGCTTCACGACGGCCAGCGGCGCGGCGGCCACCCTGTTCGCGAAGAAGGGTGATGATTTCCTGCGCGTCGCCACTTCGCTCAAGAAGGAAAACGGCGAGCGCGCCTTCGGCACCCTGCTCGGCAAGGAGCATCCGGCCTACGCGAAGATGATGGCCGGCGAGAACTATGTCGGCAAGGCCAAGCTGTTCGGCAAGGATTACTTCACGGCCTACCGGCCTATCAAGGATGCCGCCGGTGCGGTGATCGGCATCTTCTTCGTCGGCATGGACATCACCACCGAACTGGCGGAGCTCAAGCAGCACGTCAAGGCGGTCAAGGTGGGCAGCAGCGGCTACTTCTTCGTGCTCGACGCCAAGGCAGGCAATGACCAGGGTATGGCAATCATCCATCCCGCCAAGGAAGGTCAGTCGATTCTCGGCGCCAAGGATGCCGGCGGTCGCGAGTTCATCAAGGAGATGATCGCGCAGAAGCAGGGCGAAATGCGCTACCCGTGGGCCAATGCCGAACTGGGCGACAGCGCGGCGCGCGAAAAAGTTGCCGTTTTTGACACCCTTGGCGAATGGCAATGGCTGATTGGCGGCGGCACGTATATCGACGAGTTTGAGGCCGTCGCCAGACTGATGAAGCGCCTGTTGCTGGGCGTGTCTCTGCTGGTGGGCTTGATTTTGGTTGGCATCATTATCTGGCTGGTCAGGACGCTCGTTTATCGCCCGCTGCATGATCAGGTACTGCCAGCTTTCAAGGCATTATCGGCCGGCCGTTACGACAACGTAATCGATGTAACCCGTTACGACGAGATAGGTCAGGTCATGCAGGGTTTGGAGACCATGCAGAACCGGCTGGGCTTCGAAGTGGCCGAGTCGCAGCGTAAAGCCGACGAGACTTTGCGGATCAAGATAGCGCTGGACAATGTGAGCACTGGGGTGATGATTGCTGACGCTGGTCGCAACATCATTTACGCCAACC
>CAIYZZ010000028.1 GCA_903930805.1 uncultured Rhodocyclaceae bacterium
CACCGCGAGGCGGTGGAACGCATCATCGATTTTCTGGAAATCCAGGCGTTCCGTAAGACACCAGTGGGCCAACTGCCCTACGGTTTGCAAAAGCGCGTGGACTTGGGTCGTGCCCTGGCCATGGAGCCGCAAGTTCTGCTGTTGGACGAGCCCATGGCCGGCATGAACGTCGAAGAGAAGCAGGACATGTGTCGCTTCATCCTCGACGTGAACGACCAGTTCGGTACCACCATCGTCCTCATCGAGCATGACATGGGTGTGGTGATGGACATTTCCGACCGCGTCGTCGTGCTCGACTACGGCAAGAAGATCGGTGACGGTATACCGGACGACGTGAAGAATAACCCTGAAGTTATTGCCGCCTATCTCGGCACGCAGCACTAGGAGGCCAGTAGATGCAATTTTTCTTTGAAGTGCTGATCGGTGGGCTGCTTTCCGGCGTGATGTATTCGCTGGTGGCGCTGGGTTTCGTGCTGATCTTCAAAGCCTCTGGCGTGTTCAACTTCGCCCAGGGGGCCATGGTTTATTTCGCCGCGCTGTCGGTGGTGGGTTGTATGGAGAAGGGCGCACCGTTGTGGCTTGCGCTCATCCTGTCATTCGGTGTCATGACGCTGTTCGGCATCGCCACGGAAAAATTTGTGCTGCGCAAGATGGTGAATCAGGCACCGATCTCGCTGTTCATGGCAACCATTGGCCTCGCGTTTTTCGTCGAAGGTCTGGCACCCCTGATGTGGGGCAACGATGTACGGCCGCTGGATATCGGCCTGGTCGACGAGCCGATTCCTTACATGCTCGATAATTTCAATATTGTCGTCAGTCGCTTCGATCTTGTTGCGGCGGGTCTCGCCATGGCGCTGGTTGCTTTGCTGGCGTTGTTCTTCCAATACACGCGGATCGGCCGCGCACTGCGGGCGGTGGCCGATGACCATCAGGCTGCCCTGTCCATCGGCATTCCACTGCAACACATCTGGGCGCTGGTCTGGGCGGTGGCCGGCTTCGTTGCGCTCGTCGCGGGCATGCTCTGGGGGTCACGCAACGGTGTTCAGTTTGCGCTCACCTTCACGGCGCTGAAGGCGCTGCCGGTGCTGATTCTCGGCGGTTTTACCTCGGTACCCGGTGCCATCGTCGGCGGCCTCATCATTGGCGCCTCCGAAAAATTGGCCGAAATCTACATTCCGCCAGTCATGGCCGGTTGGTTCGGCGGCAACTTCGGCGGCATCGAGGGTTGGTTCCCTTATGTCATGGCCCTGCTGTTCCTGCTGGTGCGGCCCGAAGGCCTGTTCGGGGAGAAGCATATTGATCGGGTCTAAATCATGATTTACCGCGAAACCGGACAATTCAAGACCAGCTACGCTGCCGACCAGCAGATTTTCCCGATCCGGCAGGACCGCGTCGGCGTGATCCTGCTGCTGGTGGCGGCCTTCGTCGTCGTACCGCTGGTCGCCGGTAACTACTGGCTCAACGCCATCCTGATCCCATTCCTGATCTTCGCCCTGGCAGCCCTTGGCCTCAATATCCTGACCGGCTACGCGGGGCAGCTCTCGCTCGGTTCGGCTGCCTTCATGGCCGTGGGCGCTTATGCTGCCTACAATTTTCAGGTGCGCGTGGAAGGTATGCCGGTTCTGGTTTCCTTCGTCCTTGCCGGTATCACTGCCGCCGCGGTAGGCATCCTGTTTGGCTTGCCGTCCCTGCGTATCAAGGGCTTCTACCTCGCCGTGGCGACACTGGCGGCGCAGTTCTTCATCGTCTGGTGCCTGACCAAGTTCCCCTATCTGTCCAATAATTCGTCGTCTGGCGTGATTTCGGTGCCTGGCGTCACTATCCTCGATTTCAAATTCGATACGCCCCAGTCGCGCTACCTGTTGGTGCTGACGATCGTTTCGCTGTTGGCTTTACTGGCCAAGAACATGGTGCGCTCCACCACGGGACGAGCGTGGATGGCCGTGCGTGACATGGATGTGGCCGCCGAAGTGATCGGCATTCGCCTGATGCGTACCAAACTCCTCGCCTTCGCCGTCAGCTCCTTCTACTGCGGTGTTGCGGGCGCCATGTATGCCTTCTGCTACCTGGGATCGGTGGAACCCGATGGTTTCTCGCTCGACCTGTCGTTCAAGATCCTGTTCATGATCATCGTCGGCGGTGTCGGCAGCATCCTCGGCAGCTTCCTCGGCGCGGCCTTCATCCTGCTCCTACCGATCTTTCTCGACATTTCCCTGCCGTGGCTCTCGACGCTGCTTCATCTGCCCTTCGACAATGCCACCGTGTCCCATATCCAACTCATGGTGTTCGGCGCCCTGATCATGTTTTTCCTGATCGTCGAACCGCATGGTCTTGCCCGCTTGTGGCAAATCGGCAAGGAGAAGTTGCGTCTGTGGCCTTTCCCGCACTAAAACGTTTGTTCAAAAACACTAACGAAGAGGAGACACCCATGATCAAGAATGTCCGTAAACTTGCTATCGCTGCATCGGTGGCTGCCGCCTGTCTGGGCGCCGCTCTCCCTTCCGCCTATGCGGCGGAAGAGCAGTTCTTCATGCTGCCGTCCTACCGGGTCGGCCCTTACGGCGCCAACGGTCAGGCCTTCTACGGCGGCTTTGTCGACTACCTGAACTACGTGAACATGAAGGGCGGCATTGATGGCGTGCAGGCCACCTGGGAAGAGTGCGAGACCGAATACAACAATGCCAAGGGCGTGGAATGCTACGAACGCCTGAAGGCCAAGGCGACCAAGGCGCCGGGCCCGATCCACACCATGTCTACCGGTATTTCCTACGCGCTGGTTGACAAGGTTACGGCCGACAAGCTGCCGCTCGCCATGATGGGCTACGGTCTGACCAGCGCGGTCGATGGCTCGGTCTTTCCCTGGGCCTTCCCTCTGGTGACCACCTATCAGATGCAGGCCTCGGCCATCGTCAAGTTCCTCGTCGACAAGGAAAAGGGCAGCCTGACCGGCAAGAAGATCGTCTTCCTCTACCATGATTCTGCTTACGGCAAGGAGCCGATCCTGGCACTGGAAGCCGAGTCGCGCCTGAACAAGTTTGAACTGGTGCAGATTCCCGTCGCCCACCCGGGCAACGAGCAGGGCGCCCAGTGGCAGCGCATTCGCCAGGAGAAGCCTGACTATGTGATCATGTGGGGCTGGGGCGTGATGAACATGACCGCCATCAAGACCGCACAGAAGATGGGTTACCCGCGTGAGCAAATGATCGGTTCCTGGTGGGCTGGCTCAGAAGAGGATGTGATCCCGGCTGGTGATGCCGCCAAGGGTTACATGTCCGCCACCTGGAACGTGGCCGGCAAGGCCGTACCAGTGATCGCCGATATTGAAAAGTCTGTTTATGGCGCCGGCAAGGGCAACCTGTCCGACAAGTCCAAGCTCGGTACGATCCTCTATAACCTTGGCGTTTCTGCTGCCGTGTTGTCGGTCAAGGCGATCCGTGCTGCGCAGGCGAAGTATGGCAAGGGCAAGGCGATGAACGGCGAACAGGTGCGCTGGGGCATGGAAAACCTCAATCTCACCGAAGCCCGCCTCAAGACCTTGGGTGCTACCGGCCTGCTGCCGGAAGTGAAGACTTCCTGCGACAACCACGAGGGTTCCGGCAAGGTGAAGATGCAGCAATGGGATGGCAGCAAGTGGGTGGTCCTGACCGACTGGATCGAAGGCAACAAGGCGCTGATCCACCCGCTGTTCCAGGCGGATGCGGCGAAATACGCGAAGGAAAAAGGCATTACGCCACGCAACTGCGCGGCTGAAGCCAAGAAGTAAGTAGTAATTGAGCAGTAATGAGTCAGCGCTGGCGGATGAGTATGCCGTCCCGCCAGCGCCGACTTTTCACGGAATGCTGACATGAGCGCCTATCTCACCATCAACAACATCGAGGTCATCTACGACCACGTCATCCTCGTATTGAAGGGGGTCTCGCTTGATGTTCCCCAGGGCAAGATCGTTGCCCTGCTTGGCGCCAACGGCGCCGGCAAGACCACGACCCTCAAGGCGATTTCCAACCTGCTGCGCGCCGAGCGCGGCGAGGTGACGAAGGGCGACATCCAGTTCAAGAGCGCGCGCATCGACCAACTCACGCCCAACGATCTGGTGAAGGGCGGCGTGATTCAAGTTATGGAGGGCCGCCACTGTTTCGCCCACCTGACGATCGAGGAAAATCTGCTCACCGGTGCCTATACCCGTGCCATCTCCCGTGCGGAGACGAAACGCAGCCTCGACAAGGTCTATGAATACTTTCCCCGCCTGAAGCAGCGTCGGAGTTCCCAGGCCGGCTATACCTCCGGCGGCGAGCAGCAGATGTGCGCCATCGGCCGCGCGCTGATGGCCAACCCGGAAATGATCCTGCTTGACGAACCGTCGATGGGTCTCGCGCCGCAGGTTGTCGAAGAAATCTTCGAGATCGTGCGTGATCTCAACCAGCGCGAAAAAGTGAGTTTCCTGCTGGCCGAACAGAACACCATGGTCGCCTTGCGCTATGCCGACTTTGGTTACATCCTCGAGAATGGCCGCGTCGTCATGGAAGGTCTGGCGGCCGATCTGCGGAGTAACGAGGACGTCAAGGAGTTCTATCTTGGCCTGTCGAGCTCCGGACGCAAGAGCTTCCGTGACGTCAAGCACTATCGCAGAAGAAAACGCTGGCTGGCATGACCGAGTACTTCGACGCCCTCGAAACGCGCGACCCGGCGGAGCGTGAACGCGAGTTGCTGGCGCGCCTGCCGGTGCAAATCGCGCATGCCAAGGCGAGCACGACGTATTTTGCCGCGAGCTTGCGTGACGTAGATCCCGCCGCGATAGTCTCGCGTGCTGCACTCGCGCAACTGCCGGTGCTGTGCAAGCATGAACTGATCGGGCTGCAGAAAGCGCAGCGGCTCCATAACCCATTTGGCGGTTTGTCGGCTTCAGGCTGGGGCCGACTCGGCCGGGTGTTTTCGTCCCCTGGCCCGATCTACGAACCCGAAGGTCGCAACGTCGATTACTGGCGCACGGCACGGGCGCTGTTCGCTGCCGGCATTCGCCCCGGTGATCTGGTGCACAACAGCTTTTCGTATCACATGACCCCCGGTGGCTGGATGCTCGAAGCGGGTGCGCTGGCGCTCGGCTGCACGGTGTTTCCCGGTGGCGTCGGCCAGACCGAACAGCAGGTGCAGGCGATGGCTGACCTGCAACCCAATGCCTATGTCGGCACGCCGTCCTTCCTGCGCATCCTGCTCGACAAGGCCGACGAACTCGGCCTGAAGATTCCCGCGCTGACCAAGGCACTCGTTTCCGGCGAGGCTTTTCTGCCGCCGGTACGCGAGGCACTGCGCGCGCGCGGCATCGAGGGTTATCAGGCCTACGCGACGGCCGATCTCGGGTTGATCGCCTATGAAACCCTTGCCCGTGAAGGTCTGGTGGTCGATGAGCATGTCATCCTTGAAATAGTCCGCCCCGGCACGGGTGAGCCGGTGCCGGCAGGCGAAGTG
>CAIYZZ010000029.1 GCA_903930805.1 uncultured Rhodocyclaceae bacterium
AGGCGAGGGAGGTGGATATCATCATCACCACCGCGCTGATCCCGGGCAAGCCTGCGCCCATGCTGATCACCGCCGACATGGTGAAATCGATGAAGCCGGGCAGTGTCATCGTCGACATGGCGGCAGAGCGCGGCGGCAACTGCGAACTCACCGAGCCGGGCCAGGTGGTGGTCAAGCACGGCGTGACCATCGTCGGCTACACCGATCTGGCGAGCCGGCTGGCGAAGCAGTCCTCCACGCTGTACGCGACCAATCTGTTCCGTCTGTCCGAGGAATTGTGCAAGACCAAGGACGGGGTCATCAACGTCAATATGGAAGACGACGCCATCCGCGGCCTGACGGTCATCAAGGAGGGCAGCGTCACCTGGCCGCCACCCGCCCTGCAACAGCCGGCTCCTCCGGCAGCCAAGCCGGCTATGCCGGCGAAAGCGCCGAAACACGGCGAGGCCAGCGGGCCGGCCTCAGGCATGAGCATGGCGATCAACTTCGGCGTGGCCGCGTTCATGTTCTGGTTCATCGGCAACAGCGCGCCCTCGGCCTTCCTCAACCACTTCACGGTGTTCGTGCTGGCGGTGTTCGTCGGCTACATGGTGGTGTGGAACGTGAAGCCGGCGCTGCACACGCCGCTGATGAGCGTGACCAATGCGATCAGCAGCATCATTGCGATCGGTGCCTTGGTGCAGATCTCGCCGCTGGCTGGGTCGGTCAACGCCGATGCGATACGCTGGCTTGCAGTGGTCGGCATCGTGCTCACCTCGGTCAATATGTTCGGCGGCTTCGCCGTCACCCAGCGCATGCTGGAAATGTTCCGTAAATAAGGGAGACACTTCATGTCCGCAAGTCTGGCAACCGTCTCCTATATCGGGGCGACAATACTTTTCATCCTGAGCCTCGGGGGACTCTCCAATCCGGAGACCTCGCGCCGCGGCAATCTGTACGGCATGATAGGCATGACCATCGCCGTGCTCGCGACGGTGTTCGGACCGCGCGTCACCATGGCCGGCGTACCGTGGCTGGTCGGCGCCATGGTGGTAGGCGGCGCGATCGGTCTCTACGCCGCGCGCACCGTCAAGATGACGCAGATGCCGGAACTGGTGGCGCTGATGCACAGCCTGGTCGGCCTCGCCGCCATGCTGGTCGGCTTTGCCAGCTATATCGATCCCACATCGGCGTTCCAGATGATAGACGGGAAAAGCGTCCCGCTCACCCAGATCGAATTGCACATCCACGAGATCGAGATCTATATCGGCATCCTGATCGGTGCCGTGACCTTCTCCGGCTCGGTGATCGCATTCGGCAAACTCTCGGGCAAGATCGGCGGCAACCCCATGCTGCTCCCCGGCCGCCACTGGCTCAATCTGGCAGGCCTCCTGGTCGTGATCTGGTTCGGGCGCGAGTTTCTGAACGCCGCACCGGGCCAGGGCATGGTGCCCCTGATCGTGATGACCGTGATCGCGCTCTTGTTCGGCATTCACATGGTGATGGCCATCGGCGGCGCCGACATGCCGGTGGTGGTGTCGATGCTGAACAGCTACTCCGGCTGGGCCGCGGCGGCCACGGGCTTCATGCTGTCGAACGACCTCCTGATCGTCACTGGTGCGCTGGTGGGATCAAGCGGCGCCATCCTGTCCTACATC
>CAIYZZ010000030.1 GCA_903930805.1 uncultured Rhodocyclaceae bacterium
GTATAGCCGGCTATCTGCTCGACCGCAACGGACAGCGGCATCTGGTGGTATTCATGGTCAACCATCCCAAGGCCGGCGAAGCGCAACCCGCCTTCGATGCCCTGCTGGAATGGCTGTGGCGCGGCGAATCCTGAGCCTGCAGCCGTGTTTCTCTGTCCATCTCCATGAGATGGAGAATTGCCTCGCGCCTCAACACGCCACAGGCACCGCTGCGAATTTAGCCGCCTTCCTGGCCCTTTACTGCGTCGGCAGTCGCGGCGGCGGCTGGTATTCCTCGACAACCTCCGCGAGGCGCCGACCCAGGATGCCGCTGATGTTGAAGTTGAGTTTGGCCATGATGTAGGGGAAAAAAACCAGATCCTTTTTCAGTCTGCCGTGGTCGAAGCGCAACACTGAAACCGGGCCCAAGGCGCGCACTTCGGCGGTGCGATAGGTTTCGTGGACAAACCCGATCTCGCCAAAGACGTCGCCAGGCCCAAACAAGGCACGCCGACGCGCGCCGTCTCCTTCACGGCGCAGGGCCTCGAGTTGTCCGTCCACCACGAGGTACATGCTACGGCCCATGCTCCCCTGTTCGATCAGTCGCTCGCCATCGTGATACTCGCGCAACTCTGAGATCAGAATCGTCTTGCGAATCTGGTAGCTGGTCATTCCCTGGAAAAGTGGGCTGGCCACCAGCGCCTCGCGCTGCATCGACATGGCGAGGATTTCATAGAGCCCGACCAGACGGATGCGCGACATGACGAGGGGTGTGATCAGGAGGTTTGCAAAGATCGAGGACAGCAAGGCGGCTGCCGTCAGCGCGCCGAACTGCGCGATCGGCGCAAATTCGGAGAAGGTCAGTACGCCGCACCCGGCTGCCAGCGTCATGCTGATGGCAACCATCGGCGCAGCCTCCTTCTTGACGGTTTCCACCACGGCCTCGTCATAATCGGAAGTGTTGCGGCAAAGTTCGCTGTAACGCGAGAACAGGTGAATGGTGCCTTCGATGGCGATGCCGCTGATGATGACGGCAACCATGACGCTGCCTGCGCTGACCGGAATCTCCAGGATCCGCATGCCACCAAAAACAATCAACATGGGCACCGCACTCGGCACCAAGGCAATAACACCGCCCTTGACGGAAGTGAACATCAGCGCCATGACGATCAGCACCGCAAAAACGAGGGCGATGAAAGCCACGACCTGGCTTTTGAGTAGCCGGTCGGCGGCGGCATTGATTAGCAGGTTTTCACCGACGACCGCAGTCACCATGTTGGGGCCGGCGTAATTGGCAACTGCCTGGCGCAATTCGCGGATGTGATGGTTCAGCGTGGAAGATTCACGCACATTGTGGCGGACGACGATATTGGCGCGCCGCAAATCATGGCTGACATAAGGTTCGAGCACCTGGGGCGAGTGCAGCAGCAAATACTGGCTGACCAGCTTGCGCGACGACGGCACATGGTAGGCCTCGGGCCGGCCGCCGCCAGCTTCCTGGTTCGCCTGGGAAACGATATCCGCGAGCGAGAGGCTGCGATCGAAGATCTGCTGTTTCGTAATGAACGCCTGGATGTCCGCGAGCCGCTGCAGGTTTGCCGGATCACGAAAGGCGCCCTCCGCATCGGCATCCAGCGTGATGTAAAAGATTTTCATGCCGGCAAGTTCCTCGTGCATGTGGCCCGATGCCTGGACGAGGGGATGATCCGACCGAAAAAAACCCATGGGCTCGCTGGTGACATAAAGGCTCGCGGCCTGCTGCACAAACACCGCGTACAACACCGCGCCGAGAACAAGTCCCCACAGTGTGAGCCGATGACGCAACACACCAATGGCGCGCGCCGCATGGGTGGAAAACCAGCCCGACAACGCAAAGCACGGCAGCCGGTGGTGCGGGCCGAATGCCGCATACAGTGCCGGGATGAGCAGCAGCGTCAGCAGTCCGCTGGAAAAAATGGCGAATGCGGCAACGAGACCGAAATTGCGGATGAGCATAATGTCCGCAAAGGCATTGAGCGCGAATCCGAGCGCCATGGTCAGCGCCGTGAGCACAACCGGCATGCCGAGATTGCGGACCATGAACTCGGTGAGGAGCTTGCGGTCCGGTAGCACGTTCCGCTGTGCATGCGGCGGCAGGCTGTGGGTATAGCCGGAGATCATGCGCATGGTCTTGGTGGTGGCGACCACCACCACTAGCAAAGGGAGCAGCATGGACAGGAGGGTCACCGGGATACCCGCAAGGCCCATCATGCCGAGGGTCCATAGCAGACTGAGCGCACCGACGAGGAGTGGCATGACAGCGGCAAATACGCTGCGGCAGAACAGGAACGTAACCACAAACAGCGTCAGCGCCAATGCCGGCACGAGCACGCGCATGTCGCGCTCGAGGCTCTGGTGGATTTCAGCCTCGATACGCGACGGCCCAACGTGAACCAGCGCAGGAAACTGCACACGCGCGGACGCGAGCACCCGCTCGAGCATTGCGTTGGCCTCGATCCCGCCAACGCCTTCATGGCTTTCACGCACGGCAATGCCGATGGCAAGCGTCCTGCCGTCCGCACCGACAACATTGCGCAGGGCAAGCGGATCGGCGAGGGCGGTGCGCCGCGCGCGTTCGGCACCCTGCTCATCCGTGGGCGCGGCAGTGAGCAGCGGTTGCGCGTACAACTGGCCTTCGACATTTCTCACGGTTGGCGAGGTATACAGGTCGTCGATGCGTTCCACAAAAGGCAACTGCCGCAGTTCCTCATGCAGGGCATCGCGTTCGTCCCAGGGAAAATCGACATTCTCTTGGGCCATGTTCAGCACCATCTTGCGGTGTATGTCATTGTTATTCTTGAGTCCTTCCGCGTCGATGATATTAAATAGCGCGATCAGGAATACCTTCAGTTTTTCGATCAGTTGCAACTTCTGGTCCTCCGTCAATTTCAGAGCCTGGAGCAATTCCATGGCATCCAGTGAGGACATCAGCCCAAGTATGGCGTGGGGCAAGTCGGAGTCCGCAGGCTTCTTTCGGGGTTTAGGTTCCTGCTCGGGGAGTTCATCCA
>CAIYZZ010000031.1 GCA_903930805.1 uncultured Rhodocyclaceae bacterium
GGCATTGCAGCTCTGCTAAATGGAAATTGCAGGTGAGTCATACGCTGAAGCCTTTCGTGGCGGGAGGCTGACATGAAGATCAAGTACCGGGTTGATTTGACGGATGCGGAGCGTGAGCAGCTACTGGGGCTGATTGGCAAAGGCAAGCACGGAGCCCGTACATTGGCACGAGCGCGCATTCTTCTCAAGGCGGACGAAGGCATGAGTGATGAAGCCGTGGCGGCGGCGTTGAACGTGGGATACGCAACGGTCGGGCGGGTGCGGCAACGGTTTGTAGAAGATGGCTTGGATCGCGCGCTGAAGGAGGGTCCTCGTCCGGGGGCGCAGCCGAAGCTGGATGAGCGGCAGTGCGCCCACGTGATTGCGGTGGCCTGTAGCGAAGCGCCAGAGGGACACGACCACTGGACCTTGCGATTGCTGGCGGACAAAGTGGTTGAGTTAGGCTTTGCCGAGTCGTATAGCCATGAAGCGGTGCGGCAGACGCTGAAAAAAACGACCTCAAGCCGTGGCAAAAGCGGATGTGGTGCATCCCTGAGGTCAGTGCCGAGTATGTAGCGGCGATGGAAGATGTGCTGGACCTGTACGAAGAACCTTACGACGAGAAGCGACCGATGGTGTGTTTCGACGAAAGCCCCAAGCAGTTGATTGCCGAGGTGCGCAGCCGAATCCCGGCGTCTCCCGGTCGGCCGGAATGCTTTGATGTCGAATACAAGCGCAATGGCGTGCGCGATCTGATGATGATCAGCGAGCCGAAGCTCGGATTGCGCAAGGTGCTGGTCACCGAGAGGCGCACCAAGATCGAGTTTGCCCAGACCATGAAGCATGTCGTCGATATGTACCCGGACGTTGAAGTCATCCGTGTCGTGCTGGACAACCTCAATACGCACAAGGCGGCTTCGCTCTACGAGGCGTTCCCGCCCGAGCAGGCCCGCGCCATCGCCAGGAAGCTGGAATTTCACTACACCCCGAAACACGGCAGTTGGCTCAACATGGCCGAAATGGAATTCTCCGTTCTGTCACGTACCTGCCTGGCCGGTCGCGTTCCCGATGAGCAGACCCTGCGACGGCGCATCCTTGCCAGCGTCGCCGAGCGCAACGCCAAGCAGCAACCCATCAACTGGCGTTTCACGATTCGTGATGCTCGAAGCAAACTTCATCGGCTTTATCCATCAACGTCAGCATGACTGACTACTAGTGGTAATTGCAGATTTCAACATTGGACGCACTGCCAGTGTTGTCGTCAAAATTGAAGCAGATGCGCCATTGCCGGTTTATGCGTAACGGCGCAGCCCATCCACGTATGCTTACGAAGTGGTTTTGAGTAGTGGTTCGGCGGTGAGAGGCAGCAGCGAATCGATCTGACTGTTGAGACAGGTCGGCAATTTCTCCAGCGTTACGCGCAACCACGCGGCCGGATCGAGCCCGTTGAGCTTTGCGGTGCCAAGCAAACTTTGAATTGCCGCCGCGCGTTTGCCGGCTTGCTCCGATCCCGTGAAGAGCCAGTTCTTTCTGCCGAGAGCGATGGGACGGATGACATTCTCCACCGGATTGTTGTCGATGGGTAAGTTCCCGGCGGTGGCATAGCGACTCAAGGCGGACCAGCGTCGCAGGCTGTAGTCGAGGGCCTTCGCCGTACCGCCGCCGTTGGCAACATTCACGCGGGTCTGAAGCAACCAGTCGTGCATCGATTGAAGCAGAGGCTGGGCGTGCTCCTGCCGCAACTGCGTGCGCTCATGCACGTTCATGTCACGCCCCTGCACCTCGATGACATACAACGCCGCGATCCGACGCAGGGCCTCCTGCGCAATCGAATTGGCCTGCGCCGCATTCAGATCGAAGTATTTCCGGCGCGCGTGAGCCAGGCAGCCAAGCTCGGTCACCCCATGAGCGAACAACGCCTTGTAACCACCGAAATCATCAACCATGAGCGAGCCCTGCCACCCGGAAAGGAAGCTTCGTGCATGGTGCCCTGCGCGACTGGGCTGGTAATCAAACACCACAATCGGCGGGCCGGTCTCCAGCACATTGCTGCGGTAGGCCCACAGATAGGCCCGTTTCGTCTTGCCTCGGCCCGGGTCCAACTGCGCCACCGGGGTTTCATCGGCATGCAGCACTTCGCGCTCCAGGAGTAACTCGGCCAAGCGATCCGCCAGCGGTTGCAGTGCCACGCCGATACGTCCCACCCATTCGGCCATCGTCGAGCGGGACAGAATGACCCGATCCCGTGCCGCGATCTGCTCCAGCCGGTACAGCGGCAGATGATCCAGATACTTGCCGATGAGGATCCAGACATACAAACCCACCGCTGCCATGCCACCGTCGATCACAGCCGGTGGGATCGGTGCCGCCGATACTGTCTCACAGGGTCGGCAGGCATACTGCGGGCGAATGTGACGATGGACGAAGAACTTGGCCGGTTCAACATCGAGTTGTTCGCTGATGTCCTCACCGATCTTGACCAATTCGCCGCCACACTTGCCGCAGGTGCAGGATTCCGGTTCGTGACGGTGCTCGATGCGCGGCAGATGCTCGGGCAGAGGCTGACGACCGGCACGCGGACGCGGGGGTTTCGGTACAGGGGGAGTCGCGAGTTTCTCCTCCTGCTCCCGCGCCAATTTGGCTTCGGCGGCGGCGATGTCGCTGGCCAGGGTTTCATGGAACAAGTCACGCTCTTCACCCGTAAAGGCTTCGCTCCTGGCACCAAAGCGCATCCGGCGCAGATGCGCCAGTTCGAGGACGAGGGCCTGAACCTTGGTCTGGGCGGCGTGTAGTTCGGTGTCGCGGCGAGCGATCTGCCGCGCAGATTCGGCGGCTTCTTGCTGCGCTTGATCGATGAGTTTCCGAACAGTGCCAACCACCCATTCCGAGAGTTCCGGAGCGGCTTTAAAGCGAGCTAGTTCAGCGTGTAATTCCATGCGTGAATGATATCGGACAACAGCCCGCAAAGCCCGATGAACAGGTCGTTCTGGCGATGATTGTTCTGTCGTTCAAGCACTGATTTCGCGCACGGATTTTGCGTGATATTCATACCCGCCAATGCGCCGGTGGCGCGGCTTCGAGTCGTTGCCAATCGACGCCTGTAATTAGCCACTGCCATTGCTTCGCCGTGAGGGTGCAGGTGGTCGCATCGGCACTTGGCCAGATGAAGTGGCCACGATGCAGGCGGCGATGACAAAGCCACACGCCGGTGCCATCCCAGACGAGGAGTTTGATCCGGGTGCACCGATGATTGTGAAAGGCGTAGGCACTGCCGTCGCAGGGTGAGCGGCCAAGGGTGTTCTGGATTCTTTGCGACAGTCCGTCGATGCCGGCGCGCATGTCGATGGGTTCGACTACCAGCCAGACGTTAGTGGGCGCCGGAATCATGAGAGGTGCTTCAGGAAGTCGACCAGCAACGGTACGCTGTTTCCCGGCAACTCGATTTCCCAGCCGTCCGGGCTGCGCAGTCGCACGA
>CAIYZZ010000032.1 GCA_903930805.1 uncultured Rhodocyclaceae bacterium
CTCGCGCACCGCCAGCACCATGGCGCGCATCAGCAGGGGCAGCAGAGTCAGCTTGCCGCGCGTCGCGGCGTATTTCTCGTTGAGCTGCACGCGCAAGGTTTCGCATTCGGTCATGTCGATTTCCTCGACATAGGCGAAGTGCGGGATGTGCCGCTTGGCTTCCTGCATCTTCTGCGCGATCTTGCGGCGCAGACCGATCACCGGAATGGCTTCTTCCCAGTCCTGCGGTGCGTAGCGTGAGGATTGGCCAGGCGCGAGGCGCTGGCCGGCGGCATAGGCATCGACATCCTCGCGCAGGATGTGCCCGGCCGGGCCGCTCCCCGCCACGAACTGCAACTCGATGCCGCGATCCCAGGCGTAATGGCGCACGGCGGGGGAGGCCAGCGGCTTCTCGCCGGGCTGTTTTGCGGCAACGGCCAGCGGGCAGGTAGTTGCCCGGGCGGCGGGAACAAAAGTCGGCGCTGGCGAGACGGCAGGTTTGGGCGTCGCTGCCGTCGCTGCAAGTGGGGCAGGCGTTTTCGGGGGCGTGGCTGCGGCCGGTGCTGCCGGAACTTCGCGCAGGTTGCCTTCCCCCGCGACCTCGATGCGAATCAGTTCGGTGCCGACCGCCAACACGTCGCCGGCCTTGCCGCCGAGCGCGAGTACCTTGCCCGCGACGGGTGAGGGAACCTCCACGGTGGCCTTGTCGGTCATCACATCGGCGAGCGTCTGGTCTTCCACGACCATGTCACCGGGCTGCACGTTCCATGCTGCGAGTTCGACTTCGGCAATGCCTTCGCCGATATCCGGCATCTTGATGATGTGTATGCCCATGATCATGACTCCTGAAGGGCCGCCCCGAAGGAGGCATCGCCCCCTGTGGGGGCAGCGAACGAAGTGAGCGAGGGGGCCATTATTGTTTCTCCAGCGCCCGCTTGAAACCCTCGGCCACGCGCGTCGGACCGGGGAAGTAGGCCCATTCCTGCGCATGCGGATACGGGGTGTCCCAGCCGGCGACGCGAACGATCGGCGCTTCGAGGTGATATAAGCAGTGTTCCTGAACGAGCGCAACGAGTTCTGCGCCGAAGCCGCTGGTACGCGTGGCCTCATGCACCACCACGCAGTGACCGGTCTTCTTCACCGAATTCACGATGGTGTCGAGATCGAGCGGCCAGAGGCTGCGCAGGTCGATGATTTCAGCGTCAATGCCGGATTCCTGCGCCGCCGCTTCGGAGACATGCACCATCGTGCCGTAGGTAAGCACCGTCAGCTCATTGCCGGGGCGATACACGGCGGCTGATTCGAGCGCCACCGTGTAGTAACCCTCCGGCACTTCGCCTAGCGAATGCTTCGACCACGGGGTTACCGGGCGGTCGTGATGGCCGTCGAAAGGACCGTTGTAGAGACGTTTGGGCTCAAGGAAGATCACCGGATCGTCGTTTTCGATTGAGGCGATCAACAGACCCTTGGCGTCGTAGGGATTGGACGGCATCACCGTGCGCAGCCCGCAGACGTGCGTGAAGAAGGCTTCCGGGCTCTGGCTGTGTGTCTGCCCGCCATAGATACCGCCACCGCAGGGCATGCGGATCGTGATCGGCGCGGTGAACTCACCCGCCGAACGGTAGCGCAGACGGGCCGCTTCAGAAACGATCTGGTCGGTGGCCGGATAAAAGTAGTCGGCGAACTGGATTTCGGCGACCGGTCGCAGGCCGTAGGCACCCATGCCGACGGCAGCGCCGACGATGCCGCTTTCGGAGATCGGTGCGTCAAAGACGCGCGAACGGCCATATTTCTTTTGCAGGCCTTCAGTACAGCGGAATACGCCGCCGAAGTAACCCACATCCTCGCCGAAGATCACGACATTGGGATCGCGTTCCAGCATCACGTCCATGGCCGAGCGCAGTGCCTGGATCATCGTCATCGGCATGGTTTCCATTGCGTCGCCCATGGTCAGACTCCCAGTTCCTGACGTTGCCGCAGCAGGTGCGCGGGCATGTCCTTGTAAACATCCTCGAACATCGAGGCCGCGCTATGCACATGGCCGTCGGCCAGCGAGCCGTAGCTTTCCGCCTCTTTCTGTGCGGCGGCTACTTCGGCTTCCAGTTCCTTTTGTGCCGCCGAGTGTGCCTCCTCCGACCATTCGCCGCTGACGATCAGGTGTTGCTTGAGGCGTGCAATCGGGTCGCCGAGCGGGAAGTGCTCCCAGTCGTCGGCAGGACGGTATTTGGTCGGATCGTCGGAGGTGGAATGCCCGCCACCACGGTAGGTCACCCATTCGATCAGGGTTGGGCCGAGGTTGCTGCGCGCGCGTTCAGCCGCCCAGCACGAAGCGGCATAGACGGCGAGGAAGTCGTTGCCATCGACGCGTAGCGAGGCGATGCCGGCACCGATACCGCGTGCGGCGAAGGTGGTGCCCTCGCCACCGGCGATGGCCTCGAAGGTCGAGATCGCCCACTGGTTATTGACCACGTTGATGATCACCGGTGCCCGATAGACGTGGGCGAAGGTCAGCGCGGTATGAAAATCGGCTTCGGCAGTTGAGCCGTCGCCGATCCAGGCCGAGGCGATTTTCGTGTCGCCCTTGATCGCCGAGGCCATGCCCCAGCCGACCGCCTGAATCACCTGCGTCGCGAGGTTGCCGGAGATGGTGAAAAAGCCTGCCTTGCGTACCGAATAGAGCACCGGCAACTGGCGCCCCTTGAGCGGGTCGCGTTCGTTCGACAGCAGCTGGCAGATCAGGTCGACCAGCGATACGTCGCGCGCCATCAGCAGGCCCTGCTGGCGATAGGTGGGAAAGCACATGTCGTCTTCCTCGAGCGCCAAGGCGTGCGCGACGCTGATCGCCTCCTCGCCCAGACTCTGCATGTAGAACGAAATCTTCTTCTGCCGTTGCGCGATCAGCATGCGGGCGTCGAAGATGCGTGTTTTCATCATTGCGCGTAGGCCGAAACGCAGGCGCTCCGGCGTCAGCTGCGGTGTCAGTGGTTCCGTCCATGGCCCGACGGCGCGCCCATCTTCATCAAGCACCCTTACTAGGGCAAAAGCGATGTCGCTGGTTTCCGCCGGTTGGGTATCGAGCGGCGGTCGTCGTGCCGCGCCGGCGGGCGAAAGATGCAGATAGGAAAAATCGGTATGGTTTCCCGGCCGTCCTGTGGGTTCGGGAACATGTAGCTGCAGCGGCGTACGCGGTGGCGTATTCTGACTCATCATCAACTCCTCGCTTGATCGTGCCGTGCGTTGTTGTGACGGATGCGGCACGGGGCAGGCAAGCCCCGTTTGAATCGACAGTCTAACTGGTGAGCGCGGCCGTTACGATTCCCTGAGCTTCGGCAACGATCTGCTGC
>CAIYZZ010000033.1 GCA_903930805.1 uncultured Rhodocyclaceae bacterium
CGCAATGGCGGCATGGCGGCGCGCGAAGCGATCCGCACCGCCTGTCTGCTGCGTTTTCGCCCGATCATGATGACGACCTCGGCTGCGCTGATGGGTGCCATGCCGATCGCTCTCGGCCTGGGTGCCGGTGCCGAACTGCGGCAGCCGCTGGGGCTTTCCGTGGTCGGCGGGCTGCTGTTTTCGCAAGTCATCACCCTGCTCATTACGCCGGTGATTTACCTCGCGCTCGATCGCTATTCCGGCAGCGGCCCGCTCAAGCTGGCGGACGATGCCTGACACCGACCTGCCACACTTTACTATCGAGCTCGATGACCGTATGGGCGGACGGTAACTCACTCCCGTTTACACAAAAATCAGTGTTCAAACTATCAGGCACACCCAATAGACGATTGCTCTCGGCTGGCAACCAACGCACGGTTGTAGCCCATGTCGCAACAAGCGACGTGTCCGATGGTAAATCCGAGAATGAATTGCATGATTGACCATCCCGGAGCAAGCAATGATCCGCCACGAACTTCCTTTTCTTCTTTGAACATGGGAAATTGTTCATTCATGATTGACAACTCGTCACGCATACGGCGATGCTCTATTGCATGGTTTTTGAGATCTTCATAGCCGATTTCACCGAGCACCCGTTCCTCATAGGAAAAATGCGCATGCATGAGATTGGTTAGTTTCTCTACCGCTGGGCGCAGAACATTGATGCTTCCTCCACGACGCCAGTTTTCATAAACCCCGGTGCCTATATCGAATATTGCCTTGTGCTGAGCGTCAATCGCAGGATGATCGATAAAAAGATGATCTCCAAACTGAATAAGGTTGGAGAGCGAAAGATGCTGAAGCTGCATACAGCCAAATGGCGCACTGATGTTCATCGCAAAGCGTGATCTCAATATTCGGCAGGTTCGTGCGCTCAGTGAGCGCTTTGGGGTATCGCCAGCTACTTTTGTGTGACGGCTGCGTTGCTGCGCTCACTCCGCCCGCAGTGCCTCGACCGGATCAAGCCGCGCCGCACTACGCGCCGGCAAAACACCGGCGGCCAGCCCGATGATGATAGCGACCACCTCGGCGAGCACGACGAAACTCAGCGGTGTTTGCACCGGTAGTGCTGGTACCGCAAGGCGAAGCAATTGCGCGATGCCGACGCCGAGAAGCAAACCGAACGCGCCACCCAAGGCTGACAGCGCGACTGCCTCGCCGAGAAAAATGCCAAGGATGGTGCGCTCCTGCGCACCGAGGGCTTTCAACAGGCCGATCTCGTTGGTGCGCTCGGTGACGGCGATGGTCATGATGGTAACGATGCCGACGCCACCGACCAGCAGGGAGATGCCACCCAGCGCGCCGACCGCTGCCGTCAACACGTTGAGGATCTTCGACAGCGTGCGCAGCATGTCTTCCTGCGTGGTGAGCGTGAAATCCTCGCGGCCATGCCGTGCCGCCAGCGCCGACTTTACGGATTCCGCTACATCGCCGGAAGTCAGCCCTTCGCGATAGGTGAGGTTGATGCGCATCAGCCCTTCGCGGTTATAGAGTTCGAGCGCTCTAGCGGTGGGGATGAATACCGTGTCGTCGAGATCCATGCCAAGAAACTGGCCCTTCGGTGCCATGACGCCGATGATGCGAAATTGCATGCCGCCGATGCGCAGGCGCTGGCCGAGCGCCGACGCGCTGCCAAACAGTTCCTGCTTCAGCTTTGGTCCGAGCACCGCCAGCGGCCGTGCATGATCGAAGCTTTCGTCCGGCAGAAAGCTGCCGCTTTGCACCGTCATCTTGGTGATCTCGCGCATCTCCGGGCCGACGCCCTCCACGGTGGTGCGCCGCAGGCGGCCGTTCGCCCCCACTTCCGAATTGCCCCAGACGATGGGTGTCACCGCGCGGATGCCCGGCACGCGTTCCAGCGCGCGCGCGTCGTCGAGGGTGAGCAGGCGCACGGTGGTCTGCAGGCCGCCCGGCCCACCACTTGCCTTGGTCTTGCCCGGCGCGATCTCGATGACGTTGGTGCCGAACTGGGTGAATTCGGCCAGCACAAAGCGATGCACCCCTTCGCCGATGCTGGTGAGCAGGATCACCGCCGCAATGCCGACGGCGATACCGAGCAGCGTGAGAAAACTGCGCAGCCGGTGCGCCGTCAGGGCGCGGGTGGAGAGGGTAAACAGGTCAGCGGCGAGCATTCATCTACTTGAGACTAATCGTTTGAATGCTTTCGATGGAGTGCGGGAGAACGATAACGAGCTTGTTGCGGGCTCCACGGTAGGGCAGGTAGGCGTTGCAGATTTCGGGGTCGATACTTACCCGTCCGCTCAAAAAACTAATTGCTGCACTCATCTGCTTCTCCTAAGCCCAGTGTCTGCCGGGCACATAAGGCGCTATTGTGATGCAAGTTTGTTCAAAGCGTGTAGTCGCCGCACCGGTACTGTAAAAGTAGGCGCTGGCGGGACGGCGGGATTGGGGTAGGCGAGGCGCATGGCGGTAGCCTATCGGAATATCCATCGTTTTCCAAGCGTCATTTTCATGGTGGTGGAGTGTTCAGCGTTTCGACAGCGCCTGCACCGCATCGAGTTGCGCCGCGCGGCGTGCTGGCATCACGCCAAAGAGCAGCCCGGTGACGAGTGCGGTCGCCAGCGCGGCAACTACCCCATCAGCCCTTTGAGCGAGAGTATCAGCGTCATCGGTTGCCTGGGCGACGCGATAAATCCGTAGTGCTGGTAGAAGGCAATGGCCTCGGGCGAGATGGCGTGGACCAGCAGGCCGCGAATCCCGACGATCCGCGCCGCCTGGGCAGTGCGGACCAGCGCATCGTTGAGTAGCACACCGCCGAGTCCCTTGCCATGCCACGCGGTGTCGACCGCGAGTCGCCCGAGTATGGCCATCGGGATGGGATCGGGCATGTTGCGTCGAATACCGCCCGGCGCATCGACGGTGGCCAGGGCACCGGAAGCCAGGCAATAGTAGCCGACGGCCCGCTGGCCGGCGGCAACGACATAGGTGCGCGATGCACCGCTGAGTTGATTGATGCGTGCGCGGCGTTTAAGCCACTCGCTGAGGCTGGCGGTGCCGCAATCGAAATCATCCAGTTCGTGATCTGCCGTCAGCAACGCCGGTGCTGACAGTGGCGCCGAACTCACGACGTCCAGGGTTTGCGTACGTTCATCAGGCGTTTGAAACCTTCGCTGTCCGGAGCTTGGTCAAGGATGGCGACAAACTGAGCGTAGGTCTCGGCATCCACCCGTATCAGCGTCTGGTCGAGCAAGGCCTCTTCGGCCGAGCGCAGGGCGGCATCGATCATGAATTCGGTACGCGATTTTCCGCGCGACTTTGCCGCGCAATCGATGAGCGCGCGCACGTCTCCGCGCATGCGCAAATTTACGGCAAAGGTAGTGGTATCGACGGTATGGGGCAGGTTCATGGCTTTGTCTCCTTCGTACTTATTGTAGACCTATAGATACACGCTGTGTATCTATGTTGGCGCTGGCGAGACGGGGCGATCATCGTTTCGACAGCGCCTGCACCGCATCGAGTCGCGCCGCATGTCGCGCCGGCATCACGCCAAAGAGCAGCCCCGTGATGAGCGCGGTGGCGAGTGCCGCGATCACTGCCCAGTCGGGCGGCCAGGCGGGCAGGGTCGGCATGGCGGTGCGTAGCGCGAAAGCGCCGGCTTGACCCAGCAGATAGCCGACCAGTGCGCCGGTGGCGGAAAGCAGCGCAGCCTCAGCGAGAAAGGCATTGCGGATGTCGCGGCCCTCTGCGCCGAGCGCTTTCAGCAGGCCGATCTCGCCGGTTCTTTGCGTCACGGCGACGAGCATCACGTTCATGACGAGAATGCCCGCCACGGCGAGACTGATGGCGGCGATGCCGGCGACGCCATAAGTGAGCGTGCCGAGAATGCGGTCGAAGGTGGCGAGAATGGCATCCTGCGTAATCACCGTGACATCCGCCTCGCCGTCGTGGCGCGTCTTGAGGATGTAAAGCGCTTGTGCCTTGGCCTGCTCGATCAGCCCGCGATTTTTTGCTTCGACAAGGATGCGGAACAGCGTGTTGGTGTTGAACATGGCCTGCGCTGCGGCGACCGGCAGGACGACGATTTCGTCGGCGTTCATGCCCAGACCCTGGCCAGTCTGGCCGAGCACGCCGATGACACGAAAGCGCCGATCGCCGACGCGCAGCACGCGGCCAATCGCCGGTTCGATACCAAACAGTTCGGACTGGATCTTCGCGCCGATCACCGCCACGTTGGCGGTGCCGCCGCTATCCTCGTCGGGCAGGAAGCGGCCCTGCGCCAGTTCCATGCGGCGGATTTTCAGATAGTCCGCCGTGGCACCGACGACGGTGACATCGCGCAGCTTGCCGTTGTAAGTGGCCTCCGAAGTGCCGATGGTGAGGGGCGCGGCACGCAGCACCGCCGGGGCGCGCGTCAGGGCGCGGGCATCTGCCACGGTCAGATCGCGGGGCGTGCCGGTGATGGCGTTCATCGGGTTGAAACCGCCGGTTTCGGAGCGTCCGGGCAGGACGATGACGAGGTTGGTGCCGAGCGAGGCGAACTCGTTGACCACGTAGAGACGCGCACCGTCGCCGAGTGCCGTCAGCACCACCACGGCGGCGACGCCGATGCTCATCGCCAGCACCATCAGCGCGGTACGCAGCGGGTAACCGGTAGCAGCATGGGTGGCGAAGCGCAGGGTGTCGATGGGCTTCATTGCGCGTCTCCGACCTTGCGCCCGTCCTCCATCGCCACCTGCCGGCGCGCCCTGGCACCGAGGGCAGTGTCGTGCGTCACCATCACCAGCGTGACGCCGCCAGCATTCAGCGATTCAAGCAGGCGTACCACTTCCTCGCCGGTGGCGCGGTCGAGGTTGCCGGTAGGTTCGTCGGCGAGGATCATCGCCGGTTGCATGATGGTGGCGCGCGCGATCGCGACGCGCTGGCGCTGGCCGCCGGAAAGCTGGTCGGGCCGGTGGTCGGCGCGGTTGGCGAGGCCAAAATTTTGCAGGGCCTGAGCAACTCGTTTGGCCCGCTCGGCCGGTTCGATGCCCGCCAGCATCAATGGCAGCGCAATGTTTTCGGCGGCGGTGAGGCGTGGGACGAGATGAAAACTCTGGAAGACGAAGCCGATGCGTTCGCGCCGCACACGTGCCTGCTCGTCAGCCGAGAGCGTGGTGACGTCACGGCCTTCGAGCCGATAAGTGCCCGCGTCGGGCCGATCGAGCAGGCCGAGCAGGTTGAGCAGCGTCGATTTGCCCGATCCGGACGGCCCCATGACGGCAACGTATTCGCCGCTGTCAAAGCTGAGATCCAGCGCGTGCAGGGCGTGCACCTCGCTGTCGCCCAGCTTGAATACGCGCTCGATGCCCGACAACTCGATCAGGGGCATTTATTTGCTACCGCTATCATCGACCACGCGGGCACCTGCCTTGACGCCTTCCTTCTCCAGCGAAACGACAATGCGGTCGCCGGACGCCAGTCCTTCCAGCACCTCGGTGAATTCCCAGTTGGCTAGCCCCGGCTTGACCGGGCGCGCCACCAGCGTGCCGCTGGCTGCTTCGAGCAGCAGCACACGGTTACCCTCCTGCAGCGCGGCAGTTGGAATGCGCAGCACGTCCACCTTTTCCTCGAGCAGGATTTCGACATCGGCGCTATAGCCCACGAGCAAGCCTTGCGCTTCGGCGGGAGCGACAAAGTCGACCTCGACATCCACCGTGCGCGACTGCTTCTCGACTGCCGTCACATACGGGGCGACGCGCTTCACCTTGCCGGGAAAATCGCGCTTCGGATAGGCGTCGAGCCGGATGCGCACGGTCTGGCCGGCGTGGATTTTCGGTGCGTCCACCTCGTCCATCGGTGCCTTCACATAGAGACAGGAATCGTCGATCAGGTCGATGGCCGGTGGTGTCGGCACGCCGGGCGGCGAAGGCGTCGAGTATTCGCCGACTTCGCCGACGATCTTCGCCACCGTGCCGTCGAAAGGCGCAACGAGCGTGATGCGCTTCGGTTCGACCTGCGACGCGGCGACACGGGCCTGCGACTGGCTGACGTCGGCCCTGGCGGTTTCGCAAGCGGCTTGTTTGGCGGCAGCGTTGGTGCGGGTGGTGTCTTCCGCCGATTCGGAAATGAAACCGCGCTTGCGCAGGTCAGCACTGCGTACCGCTTCGCGCTGCGCGCTGGCGGCCACGGTGCAGGCCTCGACGACGCGCCGCCGCGACAGCTCGAGCTGAGTGTCGGTCAGATTTTGCTGCGCTTTCTGATCGTCGTTCCAGAGCTTGAGCAGCAATTGCCCCTTCTTGACGCGGTCGCCTTCCTTGACGCCCAGATACTCGATGCGCCCGCCCATAATGGTGGACAGCTTGGTGCGCTGGCAGGCCTCAACCGTGCCGGCGCGCGTGTTGGCGAGTGTTGCCTCCACCTTGCCGGCGGCAACGGCATGCAGGCGAACCGGGATCGGCTTGGGGCGGGTAAACCACCCCCCTACCGCAACGATGGCGGCGAGGGTGACGAGGACAATGATGAGGCGGCGCAGGAAGACGGACATGGGGCAGATCCTGAAAGCAATGGTGCATTGTAGCGGTCATGCCGATCCCCAGATTTTGGGGCGGGAAGGAATTCCGCGATCCCCCGTAGAATCGCCGCTTTACCCTGCGTGAGCACCGATGCGGCCTGCTCTTTTCCTGTCCCTGTTACTGCTTACCGGTCTGGCCTGCTTCGCCCTGGCACTGGCGACTGGCACTCAGGGTATCGAACCGGTGCGAGCATTGCATGCCTTGATGAGCGATGGCAGCCTCGACCGCGAGGTGGTGCTTGCCCTGCGTCTGCCGCGTGCCGTGGCAGCTTTCGGTTGCGGTGCGCTGCTGGCACTGGCCGGGGCGCTGCTGCAGGCCTTGTTGCGCAATCCCCTGGCAGACCCCTTTGTGCTAGGCATTTCCGGCGGTGCCGGCACATTGGTGCTGCTGGCGATGCTGCTGGGTTTTTCGGGTGTTTGGCTGGCGGGTGCGGGATTGCTCGGCGCGCTTGCTTCGCTCGGTGTACTCCTGTTGCTCGCCTGGCGTGGTGGCTTGCGGCCGCAGAGGCTGCTGCTGGCCGGGGTGATTCTTTCATCTGCTTGGGGCGCGGTGGTAACGCTGCTGCTGGCGCTGGCACCCGATGCACCCTTGCGCGGCATGATCTTCTGGCTGATGGGCGATTTGTCAGGTATTGATCCGGGTATTGCCGCGCTGCCGCTTGGTGGTGCCGTGCTTGCCCTGCTGCTCATCTGGCCGCTGTCGCGTGGCTTTGATGCCTTGGTGCAAGGCGAACTCTCGGCACGTTCCCTCGGTATCGCGGTTGACCGCCTGCGAGCCAGCGCGCTACTGGTTGCCGCAGCCATTACCACGCTGGCGGTGCTGGCAGCTGGCAGCATTGGTTTTGTCGGTCTGGTGACACCGCACTTGCTGCGGCTGGCCGGCCTCAGGCGCCATCGTGTGCTGCTGCCGGCCTGCGTGCTGGGCGGTGGCACTTTGTTGCTTGGTGCCGATCTTGCCGCGCGCACGGTTGCAGCGCCGTTGCAACTGCCGGTCGGTGCGGTCACGGCCGCCATTGGCGCACCAGTGTTTCTCTGGTTGCTGTGGCAGGACAGCAAATGAATCTGTCGGCCCGCGAACTTACGGTCAATATTGGCGGGCGCTGCGTCTGCCACGATCTTCAGATCGATATCGAATCCGGCAGCCGCTGGGCGATTCTCGGTATCAATGGTGTTGGCAAGACAACGTTGCTGTCGACATTGGCCGGCCTGCGCCTGCCAAAAGGCGGCACCGTCCTGATCGATGCTGCACCGCTAACGGTACTGGCGCCGCGCGCGCGCGCGCGCTGTCTGGGACTGATGGTGCAGGAGGACAGCTTTCATCTGAGCGACCCCGCAGCGACCGCTCTCGAAATCGTGCTGCTCGGTCGCCTGCCGCATCTCGACTGGTGGCAAACCGAGAGCGCACGCGACACGACACTGGCGCATACCGCATTGGCCGCCGTGGGACTGCCGGAGATTGCCGACCGCTGCGTTGCCACGCTTTCCGGCGGCGAACGCCGGCGCCTTGCGCTGGCTGCGCTACTAGCGCAGGAGGTGCCGTTGTGTCTGCTCGACGAACCGACCTCGCACCTCGACATGCACCAGCAGATCGCCCTGCTCGACCTGCTGATCGGCTGGGATGGCCGCACGTTGGTGATGACGCTGCACGATGTCAATCTGGCGGTGCGCTACTGCACGCATGCACTTCTTTTGTTCGGCGACGGGGAATGGTGTGCCGGTAATGTGAGTGAAATGCTTTCTGCCGAGGTGCTGACGCGGCTCTATCGACATCCGGTGGGGACGGTATCCGGCCCCCACGGCACACTTTATTTTCCCGCCTGACGTCCGAAAAGTCGGGGCTGGCGGGACGGCGTCAGTGTTGGATTACTTGCCGGCGAAGATGGCGTCTGCGGCGGCCAACGTTGCCGCGATGTCGGCGTCAGTGTGTGCGGCGGAGACGAAGCCGGCCTCGAAAGCCGAGGGCGCGAAATACACGCCTTTTTCGAGCATGGCATGGAAAAAATGGTTGAAGGCTTCTTTATCGCAGGTCATCACTTCGGCGTAGGACATCGGCGCGTTAGCGGCAAAATACAGGCCGAACATGCCGCCCACCGATTGTGCGCTGAAGATGACGCCGCGTGTCCTGGCAGCGTTCGCGAGGCCCTCGACCAGGGATTTTGTTCTGGCTGTCAAAGCTTCGTAGAAACCGGGTATGGCGATTTTCTTCAGCGTGGCGAGACCCGCCGCAACGGACAGCGGGTTGCCGGAGAGCGTGCCGGCCTGATAGACCGGCCCGAGCGGCGCAATCTTTTGCATGATGTCGCGGCGGCCGCCGAAAGCGCCCAGCGGCATGCCGCCG
>CAIYZZ010000034.1 GCA_903930805.1 uncultured Rhodocyclaceae bacterium
GCTGCTGTGGCACATCGCCCGATCACATCCGCGCGATTGCGGACGCACTGAGAGATGTCAAACCACGCCGTCCCGCCAGCGCCGACTTTTCGCTGCGGCTCGCCGGACTCGAGCCCTGCAACATCGACGCCGCTTCGCTGTTCGTGAACGTCGGCGAACGTACAAACGTCACCGGATCGCGCGCTTTTGCGAAGATGATTCTCGAGGGCCGGTTGGATGATGCGCTGGTCGTCGCGCGCCAGCAGGTTGAAAACGGCGCACAGATCATCGACATCAACATGGACGAGGCCATGCTCGATTCGCAAGCCGCAATGGTACGCTTCTGCAATCTCATCGCCAGCGAGCCGGACATTTCCCGCGTACCGATCATGCTCGACTCCTCGAAGTGGGAGGTGATCGAGGCCGGCCTGAAATGCGTGCAGGGCAAGGGCATCGTCAACTCGATCTCGATGAAGGAAGGCGAAGCGAAATTTCTCGCGCAGGCCCGCGCTGCACGGCGACTCGGTGCGGCAGCCATCATCATGGCCTTCGACGAAGTCGGCCAGGCCGACACCTACCAGCGCAAGATAGACATCTGCAAGCGCGCCTACGATCTGCTCGTCGCCGACGGTTTCCCCGCCGCCGAGATCATCTTCGACCCCAACGTGTTTGCGATCGCCACCGGCATTCCCGAGCACGACAACTACGCCGTCGATTTCATCGAGGCCTGTCGCTGGATTCGCGCCAATCTGCCGCACGCCAACATCTCCGGCGGCATCTCGAACGTCTCGTTCTCCTTCCGTGGCAACGAGGTGGTGCGCGAGGCGATTCACACGGTTTTCCTGTTCCACGCGATCAAGGCGGGCCTGACGATGGGCATCGTCAACGCTGGTCAGCTGGGCGTGTATGACCAGCTCGATCCGGTGCTGCGCGAGAAGGTCGAGGACGTTGTGCTGAACCGGAAGGCCGGCGCGGGTGACGCGTTGGTCGAGTTCGCCACCTCGGTCAAAGGCTCGGCAAAAGAACAGGTGCAGGATCTGGCCTGGCGCGCGTGGCCGGTCGACAAGCGTCTCGAACACGCCATGTTGCGCGGCATCACCGAATACGTCGTCGCCGATACCGAAGAATGCCGTGCCGCGCTGGCCGCTGCCGGCAAGCCGCCACTAGCGGTAATCGAAGGCCCACTGATGGTGGGAATGAACGCCGTCGGCGACCTCTTCGGGGCGGGCAAGATGTTCCTGCCGCAGGTAGTGAAATCGGCGCGCGTCATGAAGCAGGCCGTTGCGCACCTCGTACCGTACATCGACGCAGAAAAACTCCGCACTGGCGCAGCAGCCAAAGGCAAGATTGTGCTCGCCACCGTCAAGGGCGACGTGCATGACATCGGTAAGAATATTGTCGGCGTGGTGCTGGCCTGTAACGGCTACGAGATCGTCGACCTCGGCGTGATGGTCGCCACCGACAAGATTCTCGCCGCGGCGAAGGAGCATGCCGCCGATGTGGTGGGCTTGTCGGGGCTGATCACACCTTCGCTGGAAGAGATGAGCCATGTCGCCAGCGAAATGCAGCGGCAGGGCTTTACCGTGCCACTGCTGATCGGCGGTGCGACCACGAGTCGGGCGCACACTGCCATCAAGATTGCACCGAAATATCAGGGCACCGTGGTCTATGTACCGGACGCCTCGCGTGCCGTCGGCGTTGTCACCAAGCTGCTTTCGATCGACCAGGCCGCTGGCTACCAGGAAGAGATCGCTGCCGACTATGTGAAAGTTCGCGAACAGCACGCCGCCAAGCAGGGCGTGAAGCTCGTGAGCTTGGCAGCCGCGCGGGAAAATCGGGCAAAGCTCGACTACACACCCTTCAAACCACGCCGCCCCGGCCTGCGCCAACTCTGCAAGATCGACCTCGCCACGCTCGCCCGCTACATCGACTGGGGCCCGCTCTTCCAGACGTGGGATCTGCCCGGCCGTTATCCGCAACTGCTCGACGATGCAAATGTCGGCGAGCAGGCACGTTCGGTGTACGCCGACGCGCAAACCATGCTGCAAAAAATCGTCCAGGAAAAATGGCTGGAAGCGAATGCGGTGTTCGGCTTGTACCCGGCCAATTCAGTCGGCGACGATATCGAAATCTACGCTGATGAATCGCGCAGCAAGACCTTGATGACCTGGCATGGTCTGCGCCAGCAACATGAGCGTCCAGCCGGCCAGCCCAACCTGTGCCTCGCCGATTTCATTGCGCCCAAAGAAAGTGCAGCAGGGATGACGCCCGAGAAAGTCGGCGCTGGCGGGACGGCAGTTATCGATTACATCGGTGCCTTCGCCGTCATGGCGGGCATCGGCATCGAAGCCAAGCTCAAGGAATTTGAAGCTGCGCACGACGACTACCACGCCATCATGTTGAAATCACTGGCCGACCGTCTCGCTGAGGCCGCCGCCGAGTGGCTGCACGAGCGCGTGCGCATCGACGATTGGGGTTACGGGCGCGATGAGGGATTGGATCTCGACGCGCTGGTCGCCGAAAAGTACCAGGGCATCCGCCCGGCACCGGGTTATCCGGCCTGCCCCGACCACACTTCGAAAAAGGCTTTGTTCGCATTGCTCAACCCTGCTACCAACGCGGGCATTACGCTGACCGAGAATTTCGCCATGCTGCCGGCTGCCGCAGTTTCGGGTTTCTACTTCGCCCATCCGGCAGCACGTTATTTCGCCCTCACAAAAATTGGCCGGGACCAACTTGAAGATTGGGCAAGGCGCACCAATTACACGGTTCAAGAAGCCGAAAGATGGCTCGCCCCGCTGCTTTGACGGCAGCCCTACCCTTCAGGAGTTTCCCATGAGCAACACCCAGGAAAACGACGGCCGCCTGTCCTTCGATGCCGCCATCGCCCATGTCCGACAGAAGAAACAATCTGCATTTGCCGCCATGCCGGTATTCGGCGACGACGAAGAAACCGCCGAGGGCGCACGCATCTTCATCCTCGATAATGACGACGAGGGCGATCTGCGCCTGCGCTTTATTGCCGGGCCGTTCTTTTCGGCGGCCTACGCCGCCAATGATGTCATACCGGCCGACGAGATTCCCGACAGTGTGCGCGAGTTGCGTTTCATGCCCACGCACTGTGAAGAAGACTGGTTCTCCGACCAGATCCAGGTTCTTATCCAGAAGCTGGTCAAGGCCGCCGGCATCGCTACCGAACAGATGCCCGACTATCAGAACATGTCCAGTCATGGTGCCGGCCCGGAAGCGGTGTTCCCCATCTCCTTCATCGGGCGGAACGAACCGGCCGCACATTGAATGAGGCCGCACTTTGGCTGACTGATTCGGGCTAATATGGCGCAAATCTTTTGCTTGGAGATGCGTCATGAATCAGGTAGAGCGTGGCACGCGGGCGAGTTCGCCCGATCTTGATTGGAGCCAGGTACGCGAAACCGTGCTGATGCTGGAACTGGCTGCAGGTCAGGTCGAAGCGGCAATGCGCGACTCGAACACCTCGGTCGACGTACTCACCGACACCTTCACCTCAATGGCCGGCCTGATGCGCATGGTCCAGGAATCGGTCGCCGACCTGCCGGACACAGACGAAGTAGCGACAGCCAAGGCGCAACTCGCCAGCGGCATCGGCCTGGTGTCCGACAAGGTGCACCACGCCATCATCGCCTTCCAGTTCTACGACAAGCTGGTGCAACGGCTTGCCCACGTCTGCCATAGCCTCGGTTCGCTATCCGATGTGGTGAGCGACAAAGCGAAACTCTACAACCCCTACGAGTGGGTTGGTCTGCAGGAGAAAATTCGCTCGAAGTTCACCATGGCTGAAGAGTTGGCCATGTTCGAGGCGGTGTTGGCCGGCGCAAGCGTCGAAGATGCGCTCAACGAATACAGGACCGTGCGCATGCAGGAAATCAGGGATTCCGGCGGCGAGATCGAGTTCTTCTGAACGTGTCTTTCAGACACCCCAAACGACAGGTTTCTTTTCGCCCAGCGATTCTTCCAGCATGGCCAGGAGTGGCACTGTCCGCTGGGTCAGAGTGACAAAGGGGCGCGAATCGCCATTACTGCTGCTTTCATTCTGCGGCTCTTCATCCAGGATGTGCTGTCTGTGCTGCTCCTTGTCCGCCAGGATAGCGGCCTTGAGCAGGTTTATCGCTCCCGGCAACTGCTCGACGGTGACAATACCTTTTTCGGCGACATCCTTCCCCATCAACTCCATCATGCGCTTGGCCACGTCACCAAAATAAATGACATCGGCACTGGCGGCGGACTTGAAGGTCACGATCATCGGTCAGACATTACAGCAAGCGGTCGGCCGCATAGGCCAGATGTCCGTCGATCAGCGTGTAACGCACTTCCCCGGCCAACTCGCGGCCCAGGAAGGATGTATTTTTCCCCTGACTTTTCAGTCGATCACGGCTGACAGTAAAGCGTGCGGCCGGATCGAAAACACAAAGGTCAGCGGACGCCCCGACGGCGATATGACCACAGTCGAGGCCCAGAATTCGCGCCGGATCACAGGTGATGCGTGCCAGCGCCCGGCTCAAGGGGAGATCGGCGGCAGCGGCCCAAGACAGCGTCAGAGGCAGTAGAAGTTCGAGCCCCGTGGCCCCGACTTCGGCCTCGGCGAAAGGCATCTGCTTGGCATCGTCATCCACCGGCGTATGGTCGGAACAGAGCACGTCGATGCTGCCATCGGCCAGTCCGGCGGCCAGGGCATCGCGGTCGGCAACGCTGCGCAAGGGCGGATCGAGACGGGCGTGGGCGTTGAAATAACCGATATCCTCGTCACATAAATGCAGGTGATTGACGGTAATGTCGCAGGTGACTGCCAGGCCGGTGGCACGCGCGGCACGAATCATCTCCAGCCCGGCAGCTGAGGACAGGCGACAGATGTGCAGCCGCACGCCCGTCTCGCGCGCGAGTTGCAGATAGGTAGCGAGCGCCACGGTTTCGGCCTGCACCGGAATGCCGGCCAGGCCGAGTCGGGCGGAGACGGCCCCGTCATGAGCAACACCGCCTTTGCCGAGGTGCGAATCCAGCGCCTGCAACCAGACCGGAAAGCCGAAGGTGGCCGCATACTGCATGGCCCGCATCAGTACCTGGGTGTCGACGACGCTGACATTGGCCTGACCGAAGGCGATACAGCCGGCCTCGGCCAGTTCGGCCATTTCAGTCAGTCGCTGCCCCGCGAGGCCGAGCGTGAGCGCACCCATCGGATGCACATGCGCGAAGCCCGGTTGGCGCGCGCGGTATTTGAGCATCTCAACCAGCCCCGGCTCATCGAGCGGCGGATCAGTGTCAGGCGGGCAAACCAGGCGTGTCACGCCGCCAGCAGCAGCAGCGGCCATCTCTGATTCGAGCGTGGCCTTGTATTCGAAACCCGGCTCACGCAGCCGGGCCGAAAGATCTATCAGGCCGGGACAGACGATGCAGCCGGTAGCATCGATGGTGCCCTCGGCCTGAAAGCCCCCCGGAACACATTGTGCCGTCTCGCCAGTGCCGACTATTTGGCCATCGGCAACATAGACGCTCGCGGCGCAATCCATGCCGGTGGCCGGGTCGATGACGCGGCCGTTCTTGATTTCGATCTTCATTGACCCGCTCCACTTGTGCCCGCCAGCATGCTCATCACCGCCATGCGCACCGCAATGCCAAAGGTTACCTGCGGCAGGATCACCGCCTGGCAGCCATCGGCGACACTCGAGTCGATCTCGACGCCGCGGTTCATCGGGCCTGGATGCATGACGATGGCGTCGGGTTTGGCGAGTGCCAGCTTCTCGGGGGTAAGCCCGTAGGATTTGAAATATTCTTGGGTGCTGGGCAGGAGCGCGCCATTCATGCGTTCATTTTGCAGGCGCAGGGTCATGACGACATCGGCGCCCCGCAAACCTTCGCTGATATCGTGACAAACGCGGAGCGGAGCATTTTCGATCATTTGCGCCGCATAGGTCGGCAGCAGGGTCTGAGGACCGACCAGGCGAATTTCAGGCACGCCGAGTGTGGACAGTGCGTGCAACTGGCTGCGCGCCACGCGCGAATGCAAGATGTCGCCGACCACGGCCACCGTCAGCTGCGTAAAGTCGCGCTTGTAGTGGCGGATCGTGTACATGTCGAGCAAACCCTGCGTCGGGTGGGAATGGCGGCCATCACCAGCATTCACGACATGGATGTGATTGCGGCCGGTGGCGGCCAAGTGCTGGGCAATCAGGTAGGGGGCGCCACTGGCGGCATGGCGCACCACGAACATGTCGGCCTGCATCGCGGCGAGGTTGTCGACCGTGTCGAGCAGGCTTTCGCCCTTGGCGGCCGAGGAGGTGTTGATGTTGAGATTGATGACGTCGGCCGACAGCCGCTTGGCAGCGATCTCGAAGGTGGTACGCGTACGTGTCGAGTTCTCGAAGAAGAGATTGAACACGCTCTTGCCACGCAACAGCGGCACCTTCTTAACCTCGCGCTCGGCCACGGCCGTGAACGGCGCGGCGCGGTCCAGGATGGCGTGCAGGATATCGCGTGACAGGCCTTCGATGGAGAGCAGGTGGATCAGCTCGCCGTGCTCGTTGAGTTGTGGATTCGCGGTCTTCATTTTTCGCTCAGGCTGAAACTGAGTTGGCCATCGGCACCCCGCTTCAGGTCGAGGCTCTGGCTGGCGGGGAGGGATAGTGAATGAGGGCAATAGTTCGCGCTGATGGGCAGTTCGCGGCCGCCGCGATCAACCAGCACGGCCAGTTCTACACTCCCCGGACGCCCGTAGTCGAAAATCTCGTTCAGTGCGGCACGGATGGTGCGGCCCGTGTAGAGCACGTCATCGACGAGAATCAGATGCGCACCCTCGACGTTGTCCGGCAGATGCGAAGCGCGCCCGCCCGCCTTGAGGCCGTTACCCAGATGATAGTCGTCGCGATGCAGGGAGACGTCGATGCTGGCCAGCGGCGTGGCCAGTCCAAGTGCCGCATGCAGCACTTCGGCGGCCCAGACACCGCCGGTGTGGATGCCGACGAGCACGGTGTGCGGCGTGATGCGCGGCAGCATCTGTGCGGCCAACTGGGCGAGCAGATCAGTGACAGGAGGCAGGTTGATGGACATGGCAACTGGTAACTATTGAGTGACTATTGCGCTGGTCAAGCCAGGCTTGCAGGATGACGGCAGCAGCTTCGGCATCGAGCCGGGCCTTGTTTTTGCGCTTGTCCCCGGCTAGCTCAGCTTCTGCAATAACAGAGGAATAACGTTCATCAGCGAGCTCGACCGGCAACTGGTAGCGGCCTTCGAGCTGGCGGGCAAAGCGGGTGCAGCGGGTGGCAAATTCGTGTTCCGCATCGTCGATATGCCGTGGCAAACCAACCACCAGCCGCGCCGGTCGCCAGGTTTCGATCAGCTTGCCGATGGCGCTAAAGCGCCGGTCGTTGGCCGATTCGGCGACAGTGGCGAGGGCGCGCGCCTGGCCGAGCAGGGTCTCGCCGATGGCAACGCCGATGCGCCGCTCGCCGAAATCGAACGCCATCACTGTTTCACTATCAGGCATGCCCCGCGACTTCCGAAAGGTTGGCAAAGTCGATGCCCAGCAGCTGCATTGCCGCCGGCAGACGTTCTTCAGGTGGCAGGGCAAAAATGATCTCGGGGTCGGCGGCAACAGTCAGCCAAGCGTTCTGCGACAACTCCCATTCGAGCTGACCGGCAGCCCAGCCGGAGTAGCCGAGCGAAACCAGCACCTCGTCGGGCTCGCCATCATCACTCATCGCCTGCAGGATGTCGCGCGAACTGGTCAGGCCGATCTCTTCGGTCACATTCAATGTCGATTGCCAGCTACCGGCCGGCCGGTGCAACACGAAGCCCCGGTCGGTCTGCACCGGGCCACCGAAAAACACCGGCAGGTTGCTGTACTTGGACTGGTTCTCACCCGGCGCCAGCGGCATGCTGACGCGCTCGAAAAGCGAACCAAGATTCAGATCAAGCGGACGATTGACGATGATGCCAAGCGCACCCTCGGCGTTGTGTTCACAGAGGTAGGTCAGCGTGCGCGAGAAATTCGGATCGGTCATGGCGGGCATGGCGATCAGAAAATGGTTGGCGAGGCTGATGGATTCGATTGCGATAGCGGTAGGCATGATTTGGCGTCCATTGTAATCTGTCGGCACAAAATATTTTGTCCATGCCATGAACCCTTCGGTAACAACGGCACTTGTCTGGTTCCGTCGCGA
>CAIYZZ010000035.1 GCA_903930805.1 uncultured Rhodocyclaceae bacterium
CACGGCCGAAGTCACCAATGGCAATGAGGTCATGCTGCTGTCGGAAAACCAGAGCACCTACATCCCCTTGGGCCAGGTGCACCGCCTGGCCAACCCGGGCAAGGTGCCGCTCGAAATCATCGAGGTACAGTCGGGTAGCTATCTTGGCGAAGACGACATCGTGAGGTTCGAGGATATCTACGGCAGAAAAGACTGAGCATGAAAATCCTCGTTACCGGCGGTAAACGTGATGTTAGTACGGGGCCAGCGCCGTTTTCTGCAATGGACGGGCGTTATAATTACCGCCATGCCTTCCCAACCCACCGACATCAAGACCCATCTTACTGATTTGCTGCGCGTGGCGCTGGCCAGCGTGGCGCCCGGCACCGATGCTGAAATCCAGCTCGAGAGGCCGCGTGATGCGAGCCATGGTGATTTCGCCAGCAATCTGGCCATGCAGTTGGCGCGTGCGCTAAAACAGAACCCGCGTCAGATTGCCGAACGCCTGGTGCATGAATTGCCCAAGTCGCCCTGGCTGGTGAAGGCGGAAGTGGCCGGCACCGGCTTCATTAACCTGACCGTCGCCCCCGCCGCCAAAACTGCCGTCGTGCAACTCGTGCTGGCACAAGGCGACACTTATGGTCATGGCGCGAAGATACCCGGCAAGCTGCAGGTGGAGTTTGTTTCGGCCAATCCGACCGGCCCGCTGCATGTCGGTCACGGCCGTGGTGCCGCCTACGGCGCGAGCCTGGCCAATCTGCTAGCTTTTGCCGGCCACGATGTCTGTCGCGAATACTATGTGAATGATGCCGGCCGGCAGATGGATATCCTGGCGCTGTCGACCTGGCTGCGCTACCTCGAAATCTTCGGTGAGGCCGTCCCTTTCCCGCCCAACGCCTACCAGGGCGACTACGTGCGTGACATGGCCGCACAGGTGAAGGATGCTCATGGCGATCGCTACGTCCATCCGGCTGCTGCCGTGCTGGCCTGCGTGCCAGCGCCGGAGCCCGATGCCGAGGCGCATCTCGATGGTCTGATCGCTGCCGCCAAAGACCTGCTGGGCGAGGAATGGCACTACATCCAGCAGCACGCACTCTCCGAGCAAATGGCCGATTGCCGCGAGGATCTCGAAGAGTACGGCGTGCATTTTGACTGCTGGTTCTCGGAACGTTCGCTCTACGATACCGGTATGGTGGCGAAGGCTGTAGCCGAACTCGAAAGGCGCGGCCACCTCTACGTGCAGGATGGTGCCAAGTGGTTCCGCTCGTCACACTTCGGCGACGAGAAAGATCGCGTCGTGCAGCGCGAGAACGGTCTCTATACCTACTTCGCGTCCGACATCGCCTACCACTGGAACAAGTTCGAGCGCGGCTTCACGCGCATCGTCGACATCTGGGGGGCCGACCATCACGGCTACATCCCGCGCGTGCGCGGTGCGCTGCAGGCGCTCGAACTGGATGACAAAGCGCTGGAAGTGGCCTTGGTCCAGTTCGTCAGCCTGTTCCGTGGCACCGAGCGGGTGTCGATGTCCACGCGTGCCGGTTCTTACGTCACCCTGCGCGAACTCCGAAAGGAAGTCGGCAACGACGCCTGCCGTTTCTTCTATCTTTTGCGCAAACAGGATCAGTCG
>CAIYZZ010000036.1 GCA_903930805.1 uncultured Rhodocyclaceae bacterium
CACCGCAGGCGGCACCGGTAGTTGTAGAACCGCAACCCGTTACTAAAACCGCCGAACCTGTCCGCGTGCAACCGACGGTCAAACCAGCCGCGAAACCCGTCAGCAAGCCTGTGGCGAAAGCGCCATCGATCACCACGCCCACCCCGGCTCCGGTCACGGAAATTACCCAGGCACCCGCAACGCCCCTCCCGCCAGTTGTTGCCACTCCTCCTGATCCCCCGCCCTGTCTCAATTGCGGCGTCGTGGATAACCTGCGTGAATTCGCCCAGGAAGGCGAAGGCAGCGGACTGGGTGCCGTGGCCGGCGGTGTGATCGGTGGCCTTCTCGGCAATCAGGTTGGCGGCGGCACAGGCAAGAAATTTGCCACCGTGCTCGGCGTGGCTGGTGGCGCCTATGCCGGCCATCAGGTCGAAAAATCACAAAGGAAAACCACGCGCTACGAGATCAGTGTGCGCATGAACGACGGCACGCTCCGCACCATCACACAGGACAGTGTGCCGGCCTGGCGTATCGGCGATCGCGTACGCATGGAAAACGGCGCTCTGGTGAGAAACGACTATTGATCTGCCCGCAGCCGGCTTCCGGTTTTTGGCGTGCTGCCAGACCGTGGCTTCGGTTTTTTGGCCACAGGCGGGCTACAGCGAACGATCTTCTTCCCGGTGCGATCGGTACGCACAGTACAGTTTCGAACAGTCTTTTTCCCCTCCGCCTTCTTGACGGCGGACGCCGCCTTGGGTGAGGTCAGGAGCGGCTCCACTGCGACACTGGCCTGAACCGGCGCACTACCCGTACTCGCTTCCAGCGTTTCCGCAACAGGCAAGGCTGGCGCGCTATCTCCCGACAATTCGTTCGCCAATGCCGGTTTCAGTTGAGGGCCGATCGTAATCTGGTCGAGCCACAACTTGGATTCAATCAGTTCGCTCACCCAGCCTTCCCCGCTGAGTCGTGGCAGCGTCATCTGCAGCGCATTGGCAACATCGAAGGGAGTCCAGTCGGCATAGGCAAGAATCCGCAAGGCCATCGCGTCTGCTTCACGCTGCTGGTCGCTACGGTAGAGTCCCTTGACGATTCTCGAACCGGCGAAGGAAGCGGCCGAAGAAGCAAGACTCGTCGTCGAGGCAGCAACATAGGCAGCCTCTGCGCCGCGAATCAACTGGGCAACGGGAAATACCAAGGCAACAACGAGGGATATGCTCAGGTTCGTGGCCGAGTTTTCTTCATGATGGCGGGAAAGCACATGTCCCATTTCCCGCGCAATAAGGAAGGCCAGGGCGGGCTCTTGAAACTCGAACTCGTGAAGTCCGTCGAACACGATGATGTTCCCTGACGCCGTCGACAAGGTGCCGATATCGTGCTTGCCAGGCACCGTCACGTTGAAATGGGGTGGCGGCAAATTCAGCTCCAGGGCAAGCTTGTAGGCTGCCTTATCCAGCCGTTCTCCAATCTCTAGCATCTGGACGCGAAAGGCATCGATACTGGCGCAATCTATTTCCTGGCAGTTAACATCCGGCGTAAGAACCAGCCTGGCCTGTGCTTCGACTTCAGAATAGGCCACCCCCACCTCGGTGGGGGCAATCATCCGCGCCCGCCCGGATTCCGTGCTGGTCGCGCAAGCGTTCAGCAGCAGGCACGACAAGACAGGGGCAAGGAATGGTTTCAAAGACAGCAGTCGAGACGCTCGAGTGTAAGTTCGCGCCCGAGTACCGCCAACACGCGATCAATAGCCGGGCTTTGCGGCTGCCCCAACAGTGCTACACGCAATGGAATCGCCACCTGCGGCATTTTCAGCCCGGTTGCAGCAAGGGTTTCCTTAAGGGTTTTCGCCAGAACTTCGGGAATAAAGTCGGCGCTGGCGAGACGGCACCTGAGGTCGCTTAATGCCGCCTTTGCCGCATCGGTCAAGTGCTGCGCCACCATTTCTGCCGACGGATGTACTGCGATATAGAAGGGGTGCGCACAGTCGGCCAACTCGTTGAGATTCGTCACGCGATCCTTGTAGAGCGCGGCAATCTGCAAAACATCAGGATGCGGCGTCGCCGTCACGCCTTCGCGCGCCAGGCGGCGCACGATCTCGTCACCCAACCGTGCGTCGTCAGCGAGTTTGATGTAGTGGGCATTGAGCCAGTTGAGTTTCTCGGTATTGAATTGCGCGGCCGACGACGTAATGTGGTCGAGGTCGAACCATTCGACGAACTGCTCCATCGAAAAAACCTCTTCGTCGCCATGCGACCAACCCAACCGCGCCAGGTAGTTGAGCACCGCCTCGGGCAGGTAGCCATCGTCGTCATACTGCATTACCGAGACCGCGCCATGGCGCTTGGAAAGTTTGGTGCCGTCGTCGCCGAGGATCATCGACAGGTGGCCATACAGCGGCACCATCGCGCCCAGCGCTTCTAGCAGGTTGATCTGGCGCGGCGTGTTATTCACATGGTCGTCACCGCGAATCACGTGTGTGATACCCATATCGCGGTCGTCCACCACCACGCAGAAATTGTAGGTCGGCGTACCGTCGGCGCGCGCGATGATGAAATCGTCAAGTTCGGCATTGGCGATCTCGATGTGACCTTTCACCTGGTCGTCCCAGGCGACGACGCCCTCGGCCGGGTTTTTGAAGCGCACCACTGGGCTGTGACCCGCAGGGGTTTCCGGCAGGGTCTTGCCCGATCCGGGCCGCCAGCGGCCGTCGTAGCGCGGCTTTTCCTTGCGTGCTTCCTGCTCGGCGCGCAAGGCTTCAAGTTCTTCCTTCGACATGTAGCAGTGATAGGCAGTACCGGCCGCGAGCATCTCGCCGATAACCTGCTTGTAGCGCGCCATGCGCTGCATCTGGTAGAACGGACCTTCGTCGTGGGCAAGACCCAACCACTGCATGCCATCGAGAATCGCCTGTACCGCAGCCGGCGTTGAGCGTGCCACATCGGTATCCTCGATGCGCAGGATGAACTGGCCGCCATGGCGACGGGCATAGGCCCAAGCGAACAGCGCAGTGCGGGCGCCGCCGATGTGGAGATAACCGGTGGGGCTGGGGGCGAATCTGGTTCTTACGGCTGAATTACTGGCGGTCATGGCGGATTCGAAGCGACGAAAGATGCACATTTTAAGCCATGCCACCTCTGCATCAGCGTGCATCCGCGCTGCTGCCGATTTCCCGTAGCATGCCGCCATGTTCACCTTGCCCGCATTTCGCTCGCGCAACTACCGGCTGTTTTTCACCGGCCAGATGATTTCGCTGATCGGCACCTGGATGCAGCAAATCGCCATGGTCTGGCTGGCCTACCGGCTCACTGACTCCGCCGTGATGCTGGGTTTGGTGGGGTTTGCCAGCCAGATCCCGATTTTGCTGTTCAGCACGCTGGCGGGAGTATGGAACGACCGCCTCGACCGTCGCCGGCTCCTGTTATGGACGCAGTTTCTTTCCATGCTGCAAGCGCTTGCACTGTTCACTCTCACCGTAACGGACACCGTGACACCACCCCTGCTGGTGACACTGGCCTTACTCCTTGGCTGCATCAATGCCGTCGACTTGCCCGCACGCCAAGCCTTTGTCGCACAACTGGTCGAGGACAAGGCCGACCTGCCGAATGCCATCGGCCTCAACTCCTTGCTGATGAACGGCTCACGCTTCGTCGGGCCAACGCTGGCCGGATTGATCGTCGCAATAGCCGGCGAGGCCGCCTGTTTTCTGATCAATACACTTTCGTATCTGGGTGTGCTGGCAGCACTCGCCGCAATCCGTCTGGCACCACGTACTCCAATACCGCGCCAGCCGACACTGACGGCCTTGCGCGCCGGACTGAGTTACGCATTTCGTCACCCGCAGATCCGCTTGCCGCTATTCATGGTCGCGGGCTTCAGTTTTTTTGTCACGCCGTATGCAGTACTGATGCCGGTATTCGCCCGCGAAATCTTTCAGGGCGGCGCGGACATTTACGGTTTTCTAATCGGCAGCGCAGGCATCGGCTCGCTCTCCGCCGCACTTTACCTGGCGCTGCGTGGCCGGACGGGAAGTCCAAATAGTCGCGCAGGTCTGGAAGGCCTCGTGGCACACGCCACGCTGGCCGGCGGTGCAGCACTCACCGGTTTTGCTCTGGTCACCACGCTTTCCCCCGTGATGTATTGGGCTTTTCCGCTGCTGACACTGCTGGGTTTTGCCGTCGTGCTAACGGTGGCCGGCAGCAACATCCTGATTCAGACCGTGGTCGAGGAAGATTATCGCGGCCGCGTGATGGCGATTTTCTCGACGGCATTTCTGGGAATTGCCCCACTCGGAAGCCTGGCGGTCGGCATCATCGGCGACACACTGGGAGTACGGCAAACCCTCATGCTATGCGGATTGCTGACACTCGGTTTGGGAACCCTGTATTTGCGACGACTGAAAGACCGTCGCTGATTCGCCCACCAAAAAACAGAGGGCGCGGTGAACCACCGCGCCCTCTGTAATTTAAATCTGTACGGACTGCTTATTTCTTCGCAGCAGTCTTTTTCTTACCGGCAACTGCAGCCTTGAAACCTGCACCGGCGGTGAAGCGCGGCACCGTGGTCGCTGCAATCTTCAGTTTCTCACCAGTCTTGGGATTAACACCGGTACGCGCAGCACGCTTGGCGGCTTTGAAAGTACCGAAACCGACGAGAGTCACGGGGTTGCCCTTGGCAACCGATTTGACAACGGCATCGATCATCGCATCCAGAGCCTTGCCTGCAGCAACCTTGCTGATAGCGGCTTCTTTGGCGGCGATTTCGATGAGATCCCCTTTATTCATATTGGTCTGCTCCTCAAGTTGAAAGGCTACATAGCCGAGATTCATTCTAACTGGATAACTAACCCTGACGTCAAGGGGGAGATGAAGTTTTTTTGCGCACCCGCCTCACAGCGAGGCACTTTGCGACACTTTGTGCCTATAATCGGCCGCACCTGACCATGCTTTTCCGTTATCGGTTTCTGGAGATTGCCGCCATGTTTTTTATTTTTTATTACGTCGTCGCCATCGTCATTCTGGCTCTGCATTTCACTGGAATGCTGGCCCGCTATAACGTCGAATGGCTGGTACTGGTCCTCGCCGTTACAGTTTTCCCCGCCGTCATCTACCTTTAGTCATATTTTGAACAACGCGCGGCAATCAATGCCTTGACTGCGGCCACGTCGGCATCCATCACCTCTACCCGTTGCGGCAACGCCTCGATCCCTTCCAACGCCTGGGGCCTTGAGGGATCGCAACCGAGCGCCTCCTGAATCGTCTCGGCAAACTTGACCGACTGCGCCGTCTCCAGCACCACCATCGGCACACCTGCCACGCAGTGTTCGCGTGCCACCTTGATGGCATCGGCGGTATGCGTGTCGATCATTACCTGATGTGTCTGCCAGATTGAACGAATCGTCGCCAGACGATCCGCATGGGAACTCCTGCCTGACACAAAGCCGAAGTCAGGCAGGCGCGCCATGAAGTGCG
>CAIYZZ010000037.1 GCA_903930805.1 uncultured Rhodocyclaceae bacterium
AAAGTGCCGCACATGGGCTGGAACGAGGTGCGACAAGCTGAAGCGCATCCCCTCTGGAAAGACATCACAGATGGTTCACGCTTCTATTTCGTGCATAGCTACTATGTGGAGCCGGCGGTACCGGATGTGATTGCCGGTTCGACGCACTATGGCATTGCCTTTACCAGCGCGGTGGCGCGCGCTAACATCTTCGCCGTGCAATTCCACCCCGAAAAAAGCGCCACTGCCGGCCTCAAGCTGCTTGAGAATTTCATGTGCTGGCAGCCGTGAATTTTCGCTGACTTTTCGTTCTTACTGAAGACTACTCCAATGTTGCTGATTCCCGCGATCGACCTTAAAGACGGGCATTGTGTGCGCCTCAAGCAAGGTGCCATGGACGATGCCACCGTGTTTTCCGAGAACCCCGGCGCAATGGCCCGCCATTGGATCGAACAGGGCGCCCGTCGCCTGCATCTGGTCGATCTGAATGGCGCCTTCGCTGGTAAGCCGAAGAACGAACCGGCCATCAAGGCGATTTTGCAGGAGGTCGGCGAGGAAATTCCGGTACAACTTGGTGGCGGCATCCGTGACCTCGATACCATCGAACGCTGCCTTGATGATGGCATCCGCTACGTCATCATCGGCACGGCCGCAGTAAAAAACCCCGGATTTTTACACGATGCCTGTACGGCCTTCCCCGGCCACATCATCGTCGGTCTCGACGCCAAGGATGGCAAGGTGGCTGTTGATGGCTGGTCGAAGATGACGGGCCACGACGTCATCGATCTGGCGAAAAAATTCGAGGACTACGGTGTCGAAGGCATCATCTACACGGATATCGGCCGCGACGGCATGCTTTCCGGGGTGAATGTTGAAGCAACCGTCAAACTAGCGCAGGCCTTGCGCATTCCCGTGATTGCTAGCGGCGGTATCGCCAGTCTGAACGACATCAAGGCACTCTGTGCCGTGGCGAGTGAAGGCATCATGGGTGCCATTACCGGCCGCGCCATTTACGAAGGTACGCTGGATTTCCGCAAGGCGCAGGCCGAAGCGGACAAGTGCGCCAGCGGCGCTTGATCACCCTGCTCCATGCTGGCTAAACGCATTATTCCCTGCCTTGACGTCAGCGCCGGTCGCGTCGTCAAGGGTGTCAATTTCGTCTCGCTGCGCGATGCCGGCGACCCGGTCGAGATTGCCCGCCGCTATGACGAACAGGGTGCCGACGAGATTACCTTTCTCGACATCACCGCGAGCTCCGATGCGCGCGACATCATTCTGCACATCGTCGAGGCCTGCGCCGAGCAGGTCTTCATCCCGCTGACCGTTGGCGGTGGCGTGCGCAAGGTCGAGGACGTGCGGCGCTTGTTGAATGCCGGTGCCGACAAGGTGAGCATGAACACTGCCGCCGTACAGAATCCGCAACTCGTCGCGGAGGCTTCCGGCAAGGTAGGCAGCCAATGCATTGTCGTCGCCATCGATGCCAAGCAGACTAGCCCCGACAAGTGGGAGGTATTTACCCACGGTGGGCGCAACAACACGCATATCGATGCCATCGATTGGGCAATGCAGGTTGCAGCGCTGGGGGCCGGCGAAATACTGCTGACCAGCATGGATCGCGACGGCACCAAGAATGGTTTTGATCTTGGTCTGACTCGCGCGGTTTCAGATGCCGTGCCGATTCCCGTGATCGCGAGTGGCGGTGTTGGCAATCTTCAGCATCTGGCCGATGGTGTCACGCAGGGACGAGCCGATGCCGTGCTCGCCGCCAGCATCTTTCATTATGGCGAATACACCGTGCGGCAAGCCAAGGAATTCATGCGCGCGCAGAACATTGAGGTACGTCTATGAATACCGTGAGCAATAAATGGCTCAACGAAGTAAAGTGGGACGAGCAAGGCTTGGTGCCGGCGATTGCCCAGGATGCCAAAACCGGCGACGTTCTCATGTTCGCCTGGATGAATCGTGAAGCACTGGAAAAAACCGCGAAACTGGGTGAGGCAGTCTACTGGTCACGTTCGCGCCGCAAGCTGTGGCACAAGGGCGAAGAGTCAGGCCACACACAAAAAGTCCTCGAAATCCGTGCCGATTGCGACGGTGATGTCGTGCTGCTCAAAATCGAGCAGACCGGCGGCATCGCCTGCCACACCGGCCGTCGCAGCTGCTTTTTCAGCAAGCTTGAAGAGGGCGGCTGGATAGATGTCGAGCCTGTGCTCAAGGATCCCAAGGATATTTACCCCAAGAAACCTTAGCGTTCCAATAGGCCCAAACGCTTGATGAAATCATGAAGCGTCCAATTGAACTGGTCGGCCTCGTCCCAGAACAGTGCATGTCCCGAGTGCTCGAAAACTTTCGCCGTCGCACGCGGGTGCTTTTGCGTTAGGTTTTTTGCCTGATCGCCTAACTTTGGAGTCACCAGATAGAGAATGGGTTTCGACACCCCATAGATGATTTCTTTCCAGTAAGCACGAGGTCTTGGGTAGGACAGCAAACGGATGCTGTCCTCCACATCCGTCTTTAGGGCGCTCGCCAAGATCCTGTCTTGCACTTTTGCGCCCGGATCGGTCCGGAACATGGCCTTCCCGAATTTGCGCATCGTTTCTTTGCGGTCCGTGCGCAATTCTTCGAAGAAGGGATTTTCTCCCGTGCGGGCGAGCCCATCCGGTCCTTCGCCAATCGAGTTATCCACCAGGACGAGGCCACTCAGCCGGTTTTCTCCGAACTGTTCGATGTAGGCCAATGATTCAAGCACCGCGAGCGACCAGCCGACAAGAATGAAGGAACGATCTGGAAATCGATCGAGGAGTTCCTTGATGTCCTGAACGCGCCGTTCGAGTGTGTAGCCGAAGTTTGGCGCTGCTGAGGCGCCTTGTCCGCGTGGATCGAATGCCACCAGCGAATATTTTCCGGAAAAATAGTCCAGTTGTTTTTCCCAGAGGGAGGCTGGCATTGTCCAGCCGGGAATGAAAACGAGCAGCGGTGTCGAGATGTCGGCCAGCAGTTGCTCGGCATAGCACAGCCGAACCTGGTCGCTGGTGTCAAAACAGACGGTCTTCATCGAATGCGTCCTGCTTTCCGCATTCGCATGGCAGAGGGCAAACCCCAAGAGCAGGCTTGCGGCAATCCTGGCGAATCTGGCGGTTGCTCTGCCCATGACATGAAGCCTGTGCTCGCCTATTTGCGTGTTCCCACCTGTATCGCGGAGCCTGCTTCCTTTTCGTAACCCAGCTTGAAATCGAGGGGGCGGACGTCCTTGGCCCGGTCCTTGTAGGCCTTGATCAGAGACGGATTGGTGGCTTCCTTGAACTGACGGTGCGCGCCGACATATTCGCCGTAGAGTTTCACGTTGAAGCTATTAGCCATGGCATCGTATTCGAGACCCGTCTCATCCTGAACCAGCATCGGGGTATTTACGAGAATGGCATTGCGGATGATTGAAAAACCCGGTTGCTGCGGCAAATGTGACGCCGCTTTCAGCAAGACGGGGCCCTTCGTTAGAGATTCGATCAATGCCCTGGCCTCCGGATGCTTGCCGAGGCCCCGATTGGACAGGTCCTGCTGAATGTAATCCACGACGATATCGCGGCCATCCTTGCGAAGTTCGAGGCGTACCGAACCCCACCGGGCATCCTTCGCAGCGCTGGGGCGGATCGACAGATCGGCTAGGTCGAGGCAGGTCGGGTGAATGGCGCGAACCTCATAGCCGAGACGCACCGCAAACACCATGAGGATCATGCTGGGGCTCATATGATATTTGTGCCCTCCGCTCCTGTTCAGTTCCTGCGTGACGAAAAACCCCCGCTGGCCGAAACTGGTCCACGAATCACCCATTTCCTTGACGAGTTTGGCCTGCTCAGAATCCTTGAGCGCAAACGGGTCGAAATACTTGAGTGCGTACTGGTCCGAGATCATTACGAAACGCGATGCCGTCGGATAAACCGCAAGCACGGTCGGCAGATCCGGACCGGAGAACGGATAGAAGACTGTCCGCCCGGCGTCCTGCCGTATCTCCTTGGTCGCCCATGCGCTCAGCGGCTGGCCGAAATTCCGCACATAGGCTTTCCACCCGTCATTCACGGCGGAAACATACTGGCTGAACGTCGGGTTGGCGGCTTCATCAGGCAACGCCACGCCGGCCAGCAAGCGAGCGACCAAGGGGGCATCACCGGCCGGGTTGCCAGATGACATGGTAGATGCATCGGCCTTGCTGCAGGTAACCATCGCCTGAGCAGGCAGGGCGAGTAGCCCCAGACAACAAAGCAGGACGGAAGCAGTTTTTATGGGATTGACGGGGATTGGCAGAATCATGGTCGAGAGAGGGAAAGCTAACGGACGCGCACAAAGCCCTTGGCTTCCAGCAGCATCAGACTGGCAGAGACGGCGAGCAGGCCGAAGACAAAAGTGACAGCATCCCGATTGCCCAGCAGGGAGATCAGGATGATGACCGATGAAAATCCGATGAACACCGGGGCGGCCACATAACGGATGAAGGGGTGGTACTCGGCTTCGTCGGGTTTGCGCCGGTAGATGCCCAGAACCGTCAATACCGGGGCGATGCCGAGAAACACCCCCATCAGGCCCATGACCTGCTCGAAGGAGCCGGTCAGCATGAGAAGGATTGAGGCACCCGCCTGGACCCATAACAATCTGGCCGGAACCGGGGGGGGGATCGGCATCATCCTGTCCTCGCGTGATAGCAGAATTCTGTGCAGCACGCGCGGACCGGCGAAAGATGAAGCGCCGATTGAGGACAGCAGTACGATGGAAATCAGCAAGGCAAAAATCCGGGAAGTCTCGGTGCCGAACAACTGTTCCACCAGTCGGGCCACCACAGCCTCCACCCCCGCTATTTCGCCACTGGGAAGATTGCCCAGAATGGCCACATTCAGCAGCAGATACAGCACGATGACGATCCCGGAGCCGGCCAGCATGGCAAGGGGCACCGTCCGTTCCGGCTGGCGGAATTCGCTCGCGGAGTAGATGGCGGCATTCCAGCCGCTGTAAGTGAATACCGAGAACAGCAGGCAGAGGGTCCACCCGTCCAGTGAGGCACCGTGCCAGGACGCCGTGGCAAGCGGGCTGACGTGCCAGTCGATATGGAAGAAGCCATAGGTGGCAACGCCCAGCAGCAGCATGAATTTGAGGAACGCGAGCAGCGTCTGGATGCGCATGCTGTGATGCTTGACTTGAGCATGGACCAAGGTCATCAGGACGATGGCGGCGATGGCCAATATTTTGCCGATGCCAATTCCTCCCACTTGGAAGTCGGCGATTCCGGCCCCGGTCATGAAATATGCCGCCAGCGCCATGCCTGCCGCCGCATTCGAGGCGGCAAAACCCACCAGAAACGACAAAATCGCGGTGAGGTAGCCCCATGAAGGATAATAAAAAGCGGCGATCATGGTGGCTTCGCCGCCCGACACGGGATTTCTCCGAATGATGGCACCGTAGCAGATGGCCCCGGTGAGGGCAAGTAGCGCCCCCATGATCCATACCATCAGAATCTCGAAGGCCCCGCCAAGCCGTGCCGCCATTAGGCCGGTCGTCGTCAGGATGCCCGTGCCAAGCATACTGGCAACGACAATGAATATGGCGTGAATCAGTCCCATCGGGAACTCACACTCTCAAGAGACAACACAGGTTATTCGTCATAAGACGCCATTTTCAATGAAAGGTCTGCTCCAAGCCTAGTCGAAACACGATAGGAAACACATTATTCGGGAATTGTGTGAGTTTAATATTTGGAGCAAGCATGACGAAATGCCCCCTATTTCGGGGCCACTCAATGTTGCGCTAACTTTTTTCGCTAACCCCAAAGAGGTTAAAATCCGTTCCAGTGCGCTATCTGCGTATAGCCACATGAGTAACCAGAAGCAATCTAACAGGCTGAAGACGTTACCAGTAAAGGCTTTCAGGGGATTACTGAAAGAACCCAAGGATTTATAAATGATCGATCTAGAAGTTATTCATCGCGTTCAGGAAACCCTGATCGAGCGCAAGGGCGCGGCACCGGATTCATCCTATGTTGCCAGTCTGTATGCCAAGGGCACGGACGCCATTTGCAAAAAGGTGGCCGAGGAGGCCGCCGAAACCATCATGGCGGCGAAGGATGGTGATCGCTTGCACCTGGTGCGCGAGACCTGCGACCTGTGGTTTCACAGTCTCGTGTTGCTGACCCATTTCGGCATCGGCGTTGATGACATCATGATGGAATTCCGCCGCCGCGAGGGGATTTCAGGTATTGATGAGAAGGCCAGCAGGAAAAAATGAAGGGGCACACAAGATGAGTAACTGCGTCTTCTGCAAAATCGTGCGTGGCGAGATTCCCTGCAAGAAGGTGTATGAAGACGAGAGCATCTTCGCCTTCCACGACATCAACCCGATTGCGCCGGTGCATTTCATGGTGGTGCCCAAGCAGCATATCGATTCGCTGGCGGAGGCCGATGCCAGCCATGCGGAGGTGCTGGGCAAGTTGTTTGCAAAGGTGGGCGAACTGGCTCGCGGCCAGGGCCTGACCGACGGTTTTCGCACTATCATCAACACCGGCAGGGTGGGGCAGCAGGAGGTGTATCATCTTCACGTCCATATCCTCGGCGGGCCCGACCGGCTCGGACCAATGGTCGTCAAGTAAAAGGAGTAAGGCATGGGAAGCTTCAGCATTTGGCATTGGCTGATCGTTCTGGTGATCGTGATGCTGGTGTTCGGTACCAAGAAACTGCGTAGCGTTGGTTCCGACCTTGGCGGTGCCGTCAAAGGCTTCAAGGAAGGCATGAAGGAAGGTACGGCTGCGGTAGACGCAGCAGGCAAGCCGACTGGCCCGGCGGGGCAGGTTGGCCACACCATCGAGGGCGAAGCCAAGAAGGAGAAGGTCTGAGGCCGCTCTGGTCATATGACCACGGCGAAGAGCGGGCAGCCCCCGCTCTTTTTGCTGACCCAATCTCATGTTCGACGTCGGCTTTTCTGAACTCATTGTCATCGGCCTCGTGGCCCTGATCGTCATCGGGCCAGAACGCCTGCCTGGTGTCGCGCGCACTGTCGGCCATCTACTCGGCCGTTTGCAGCGCTATGTGAGCGATGTGAAGTCCGACATCAATCGCGAAATGCAGCTCGACGAGCTCAAAAAATTGCAGGAACAGGTGACCACGGAAGCTCGCGCCATGGAGGCCCAGGTTAACGACCAGATGCGCTCGGTCGAAACCTCGCTGAATGCTTCGATTGCCCAGGGTATCGAAGAGAAGTCCCCGGCGGCAGCTGATGCTGGGCAACCCGCCATCCCCATGTTGTCGGCGGGCCAGCCTGACGCCGTCCCGCCAGCGCCGACTTTATCGGCTGCGCCTGTCGTTACCGATAAACCCGCCGCCTGATGGACGCCCAGGAAAGTTTCATTACCCACCTGATCGAGTTGCGCGATCGGCTGCTCAAGTCGATCACGGCCATCCTTGCCGTTTTTCTGTGCCTGATGCCGTGGGCCGGCGATGTCTATGACCTGCTGGCCATGCCGATGATCGCCACCCTGCCCGCCGGTACCAAAATGATTGCCACCGGCGTCATCACGCCCTTCATGGTGCCGATCAAGGTGACGCTGATGGCAGCCTTCGTCGGAGCCCTGCCGGTGGTGCTGTACCAAGCCTGGGCCTTCGTTGCGCCCGGCCTGTATGCGCACGAAAAGAAATTTGCGCTGCCACTGGTGGTGGGTACCACGGTGCTGTTTATCGCCGGCATCGCCTTCTGCTATTTCTTTGTCTTCAACACGGTGTTCAAATTCATTGCCAACTTTGCCCCGTCCAGTATCACGCCGGCGCCAGATATCGAGCAGTATTTGTCCTTCGTCATGACCATGTTCCTCGCCTTCGGCATTACCTTCGAGGTGCCGGTGATCGTCATTCTGCTGGTCCGGTTCGGCGTGGTGAGCATTGAAAAACTTGTCGAGTCGCGCCCCTATGTCATCGTCGGCGCTTTCATCGTCGCGGCCGTAGTGACGCCACCGGATGTAGTTTCGCAGTTCATGCTGGCCATGCCGATGTGGTTGCTTTTCGAGCTGGGTATCGTGCTGGCGCGCCTGATCGGCAAGCGGGTAAGTACCGACGATGATGGCGCCCACCGCCCGCTTGATGAGCGCGCCATGAACACGGAACTCGATCGCGCCGAGGTCGAGTCGGCGGTAAACCGCGAAAGCAAGTAACGCGGCGCCTATTTCGCGGGCTTGGGCCGCTTGCCGATGCTGACGGCCAGATCCAGCGATTTTCCTTCCCGACTCATGCCGAATTGGGCGGACATGCCGGGCGTCAAGGCGGCAATCAGATCGAGCATCGACTGCGCGTCCTTGACGGCTTGGTTGCCGACTTTCAGCAACACATCACCCGGTTTGATACCCGCCTTGTCGGCCGGACTGCCGCGCATCACGCCGGCAATCAACGCGCCTTGCCCGGGTTTGACACGGAAGGATTCGGCCAGTTCGGGTGTCATGTCCTGCACTTCGACGCCGATCCAGCCGCGCGTCACCGTGCCGGTCTTGATGATCTGCTCCATCACACTGCGGGCCAGTGATACCGGAATGGCGAAACCAATACCCATCGAACCGCCGCTTTGCGAGTAAATGGCGGTGTTGATCCCAACCAGATGGCCGTTGCTGTCGACCAAGGCACCACCGGAGTTGCCCGGATTGATGGCGGCGTCGGTCTGGATGAAATTCTCGAAAGTGTTGATGCCCAGGTGGGTGCGGTCGAGCGCCGAGACGATGCCCGAAGTGACTGTCTGCCCGACGCCGAAAGGATTGCCGATGGCGAGTACGACGTCGCCGACACGCAATGACCCGGCCTGGGCAAAGGTAATCGGCCGCAACGCAGTTTCGTTGGCGACCTTCAGGACAGCCAAATCAGACTCGGGGTCGGCACCAACCACCTTGGCCTTGGTTTTTCGGCCATCGTGAAACGCGATCTCGATCTCGTCGGCCGATTCGACGACGTGGTTGTTGGTGAGCACCAGACCGTCGGCAGAAACTACCACACCGCTGCCCAAACCCGACTGGCGCGGGCTGTCGGGGCCGAGGCGATCGCCGAAAAAGTGGCGGAACACCGGGTCGTTGATGAAGGGGTGGCGGCGAACTTCTTGGCTGGTGAAAATATGTACCACGGCGGGCAATGCGGCCTGGGCGGCATCGGCATAGGTGGCTACCCTGCGTTGCTGGATGGCGACTACAGCCGGGCTGCGGCTGGATTCGGGCAGTCGCGCCGACAGCCATTCCGGCTTGAGGGTCTGGACCACGAACAGCGCGGCGACACTGACCGTTACGGCCTGGGCAAAAATGAGCCACAATCGATGCATGTGAGTTTGGCGGAAAGGAATGAAAATGCTGCGTGACGAATTGGGCGCTTATCTTGATGGCTTGTTGGATCCGGCGCGCTTCCGCGATTATTGCCCAAACGGGCTGCAAGTGGAAGGACGCGCAGCGCTACAGCGCATCGTCTGCGGCGTTACCGCGAGCCAGGCGCTGATCGATGCGGCAGTGGAACGCAAGGCCGATGCGATTCTGGTGCATCACGGCTGGTTCTGGAAGGGCGAGGATGGTCGGGTGACAGGTTTTCGCAAGCGCCGCTTGCAAACCTTGCTGGCGCACGATATCAGCCTGTTTGCCTACCATCTGCCGCTCGATGCGCATCCCGAGCTGGGCAACAATGCCCAGCTCGCGACGCGTTTTGGCTGGACTATCGAAAGTCACTTCGGCGAGTACGAACTGGGTTGTCTTGCCGTCCTGCCAGCGCCGACTTTTGCAGGCGCGTTGGCCAAAAATGCGGCGCAAGTGCTGGGACGCGAGCCACTTCTGATCGGCGCTGAACAGACCGAGGTGCGTCGCATCGCCTGGTGCAGCGGCGGCGCGCAAGACTGGTTCGAGGCGGCGATCACAGCCGGGGCTGATCTGTTCATGTCCGGCGAAATTTCTGAGCAGAGCACGCATCTGGCGCGCGAATCCGGCGTGCCCTATCTTGCCGCCGGGCACCATGCTACCGAGCGTTACGGTGTCATGGCATTGGGGGCGCACTTAGCCGAACGCTTCGGCCTGTCCTGCGATTACGTCGAAATCGACAATCCGGTCTAGGCGGCATCCCCTGCTGCATCGGCTTCGGCGACGAGGCCTTCCGCACTCAACATGGCGGTGAGCAGCAGCAGTTCCTCGGCCACCGTTTGCGGGAAGCCGGCGCGCGCGCCGCCGCGATTATCGTCGAGCAGGTTACCGAGATAGTTGAGACAGGAAGGTTTACCCCACAGCTCGGAGAGGCGCGCGGCAATGTGTGGGTAATCGGCAATGCTGCGATAAGCTTCGGGGCGTGTCTGCCAGTCTTCTGGCTCCACATTGAAGTGTTGGCGCAGCTCTTCGGCAGAGCGCTCAAACTCGTCTTGCTGGCCGTTCTGGCGATAAATCTCCAGCAGCTTCAGCCATTGTCGCAACGCCTGCTTGGGCTCATGACGAATCTGCTCGGCCAGGGTTTGCGCCGCGCCGCGGCCCAGGCCCATCGAAAGCATGATTTCCGCCAGCTCGATGGCCTGATCCCCCTGAGGGTTTGGTTTGCCACTCGGTTGCGCGGGCATGCTGACGGGCGCGGCAGGTGCGGGTGACGGGGCCGCCACCACAGGGACAGCTGCGGGAGACCGTTCAGGAGAGCGCTCAGGGGAACACTCGGGAGAATGCTCGGGAGGAGAAAAAGTCGGCGGTGGCGGGACGGCGCGTGGCGGAGCAGCGGGGCTCGTTTTTGCCTCAGCAGCGCGCCGCCGTGACCACCAGAGCAGCAGCGCAAGGAGCAGACCGCCACCGGCCAGTTGAGGCACCCAGTCAATGATCGAGGTGCCCGTTTCGCTGGGCACCACCACCTTTGTCGGAATGGGTGCGGCACCGGGCGCAACAGGTGCGGATGGTGCCGGTGCAGTTGTTTGCACGACGTTTGGCAACTGCGAGATCAAGCGATGAATATCGCTGACCAGAGTCTCGATGCGTGCCAACCGCAGGAGGGTGTCGTCCAGCAACTTGTCCTGCTCTTTGAACCAGAGTTGGAGCGGGTCGCCCCCGCTGTCGGGTATCGTTTTGCATATAGAGAAGCTACTCTGCGGTTTTTCCGTGGCCTGCGCACTGGCGAAAAGTGGCCATGCCACTAGCAGGCAGGTCAGGGCTGCGGTCTTCAGGCGATGCGCGCGCTTGGTCAAGGCAAAGACACCCGTGGCAAATGTGCGAATTTTGCCCAAGCTTGGCAAGCGCGAAGCGGGAATTACAGGGGCAATGCTAGGCTTTTAGCGGGTTTTCAGCCGTGCCGAAAATATTTGACGCAGTTTGATGACCTTTGGTGCGACCACAGCCTGGCAATAAGGCTGGCCGGGGTTCTGAGAAAAATAGTTCTGGTGGTAGTCCTCGGCAGACCAAAAAGTCGGCGCTGGCAGGACGGCGGTAACGATGGGATCAGACCAGGTGCGGTCGGCAACGAGTGCAGCAATCAACGCCTGCGCCACTGAAGCCTGTTGCGGGGAGTGGGTGAAGATGACCGAGCGGTACTGGCTGCCAACGTCATGCCCCTGCCGGTTGAGTGTAGTGGGGTCGTGAATCGTGAAGAAGGCCGTGAGCAGCGTGCGGTAGTCGATGATGGCGGGATCGAACGTGACCTGCACCACTTCAGCGTGGCCGGTGTCGCCGTCGCATATCTGCTGGTAGGCCGGATGATCGACTGTGCCTCCGCTGTAGCCGGAGGTGACGGTCAGCACCCCGTCCAGCAATTTGAATGCCGCCTCAAGGCACCAGAAGCAGCCGCCCCCCAGCGTCGCCAGCTCGATGTTCATGCGCCTTCGCGTTCGGCAAGACGCCGCAGCACGAGCGGAAAGGCGCCAGAGAGGAAAAAGGCGATGGCCGAGACAATGAGCCCCCAGCCCGCGAGATCATCGGCGAGAAGCGGGTGTACATTCTTGAGCATGCCGGCGAGAGCGGCAATGCCGGCGATGGTTGTGACAATACCGAGGGCACTGAAGAACAGGAAAGTCCATGGCCAGTGATGGGGCTTCACGTTTGCTCGCGTACATCGACAATGCGTTTTGCCTTGCCGGCGGAGCGCTCCACGCCACCGACGCCCATTACCTCGATCCTCGTGTTGATACCGATCAGTGCCTTGATGTGGTGCCGCAGTTCGCCGGCGGCTGCCTGCCGCACGGTTTCGGGTGCGGCGGCGAATTCTGATTTGAGTTCCACGCGCACGGTCAGGTCATCCATGTGGCCCTTGCGCGAAACTTCGAGCTGGTAGTGCGGCGAAAGTTTTGGCGTCTTGAGGATCAGTTCCTCGATCTGCGAGGGAAAGAGATTGACGCCGCGGATGATCAACATATCGTCCGAGCGGCCGGTGATCTTGCCGATACGGCGGAAGCTGCGTGCGGTGGGAGACAACAGGCGCGTCAGGTCGCGGGTGCGATAGCGGATGACTGGTAGTGCCTCTTTCGTCAGTGAAGTGAATACCAGTTCGCCGGACGCGCCGTCGGGCAGCACCTTGCCGGTTTCCGGGTCGATGATCTCGGGATAGAAGTGATCTTCCCAGATCGTCGGGCCGTCGCGCGATTCGATGCACTCGACCGCCACGCCCGGGCCAATCATTTCGGACAGGCCATACAGATCCATGGCGACGATGCCGAGGCGCGCTTCGAGTTCGGCGCGCATGCTTTCGCCCCACGGTTCTGCGCCGAAGATGCCGCGCTGGAGAGTCGATTGCGCCGGGTCGAGGCCCTGACGCTCGAATTCATCGACGATGTTGAGCACGTAGGAGGGCGTGCCGACGATCATGGTTGCGCCGAAGTCGCGCAGCAGTTGCACCTGGCGCTCGGTTTGCCCACCGGAGATCGGCACGACGGTGCAGCCGAGGCGTTCGGCACCGTAATGCACGCCCAGTCCGCCGGTGAACAGGCCATAACCATGCGTGATGTGGATGATGTCTTTCTTGCTGCCGCCCGCAGCTGCGATCGAGCGTGCCATGATGCCGGCCCAGGTATCGATATCGTTTTGCGTGTAGGCGACGACGGTGGGTTTGCCGGTGGTGCCGCTGGATGCGTGCAGCCGCACGATGTTTTCCAGCGGTTCGGCGAACATGCCGTAGGGGTATGTCTGGCGTAGGTCTTCCTTGCTGGTGAAAGGAAATTTGGCTAGATCGTCGAGGGATTTCAGTGCGTCCGGATGCACGCCGTGGGCGTCGAACTTCTGCCGATAATGCGGCACGCGCTCATAGACGCGGCGCAACGACGCCTGCAATCGTTCAAGTTGCAGCGCGGCAATCTCGTCGCGGCTGGCGCGCTCGATGGGCGGAGTATTTGCGGTCATCCGCGCATTTTCGCAAAAAGTCGGCGCTGACGGGACGGCGGTGTAAGATTTACACCATCCCCGATCAAGCGGAGCCCGCCATGAAAATCACCGAAAAGTCAAAACTTGCCGAGCAGCGTGCGCAATACGAAGCCTGGTTCGATGAGCAAGTCCGTCTCGGCCTGGAGGATATCGAAGCGGGACGAGTGGTGAGCGCCGAAGAAGTCACAAAGCATATGCAGAGCTTGCGCGAGGAGCTACGCGCTACCTCTGGTCAGGTGGCTCGTGCAGCTTGACTGGTCGCTGCGAGCACTCGCCGATCGGAAACGTATCTACGCTTATTACTGGAATACCGCCTCGGAGCGCATCGCCGATACGGTCGATGCTGCCATTGCCGAGCGAACGCGCGCTATTGCAAAGCTTGATCTTGTCTATCGACGCGGCAAGGGCAGCACGCGCGAATGCGTGATGCGCCGCTTCCCCTTCACCATCATCTACCGCCGAACCGAAGCAGGTGCGCATCGTCCGCGTGCTGCACCAGGCCAGGGAGTACTTCAACCGCTGACCTGCCGTCCCGCCAGCGCCGACTTTCGGGAAATTGTGGTGCGTCCCTTGGGTGCTTTTTCGCAAAAAGTTGGCGCTGGCTTGACGGCTAATGACCCAATGAAGCCGCTCAGAATTTACCGCGTATGCCGGCAAAGCAGCGGTAGGAGCCATTCACGGCACCGTAGGAACGCAGCATTGAAGGGCGGCTTAACTGAGTCCACCTGCCGTTCCATCGGGTAGGATATGATTCAGATGGCGGTCGGGACGCGGCCACCAAGAGACGCCCAAGCCCCGGAAATTGCGTCTTCATGGATGGCCGCTTAGCGCCAGGTTGCTGACGAGTTTTACACATCCAGCAGCGGATACATTCTCCGGGGGGTGGGAAGCTCAGTTTCGTACTGAATACCGCCACCCGATCATTCGATCCGGTGGCGGCAATGCTCACATTACTTGGCGATACCCTTCGAGTTGCACAGGCCACCGGTGATTTCGATGGTCGTGGCGTTGAGCGCGCCATTTACCACGCAGTGACCGATCATGGCTGCGATCTCTTCAGGTTCGACCAGGCGGCCGATATGCACGTCTTCCAAGATTGCCTTCAGGGCATCCTGGTTCATGCCGGTGAGCATGGGCGTGGCGGTGTAGCCCGGTGCGATGCCAACGCAGCGAATGTTGCGGATGCCGCGCATGAGGAATTCACCGATGATGATCTTCGGCATCAGCGCATCGGCGACCTTGGCCGACGAGTAATTCAACTGGCCGACCTGTCCGATCTTGTTGACCGATGAGATCGGCACCAGCAGACCCTCCCAGCCGCCATTGACCATGGCCTCAGCCGCATCGCGCAGCGTCAGGAACGTACCGGTCAGGTTGACGTCGATCACCGGCTGCCACTTGTCCAAGCCCATTTTGCGTGCGACCTTGCCGGTTTCCTTGTCCAACGTCAGCAGCATGGAATCGCGAATGATGCCCGCTGATGCCACGGCAACGTTGAGTTGGCCAAAGGCTTCGACGGTCGCCTTAATGAACTTGGCAGTCTCGGCTTCGCTGCTGACGTTCGCCTGGATGCCAATGACTTCGCCGCCGACCTCCTTGATTTCCTTGACGACGCGGTCGATGTTCTTCTGCACCATGTCGACGATGGCAACCTTCGCGCCATTCTTTGCGAAGTATTTGGCCACGGCTTCACCGATGCCGTTGCCGCCGCCGGTGACGAGAACTACGCTTCCTTTGATTTCCATAATATGTTCCTTTTTATGAATGCGTTACTTGGCGAAGGACGTGCTGTCCTTGTTCCAGTATATGAAGTTGGGATGATTGACATCCGGTCCGACGATCTTGAGGTCGCCGATCATGTTTGGATGCGTGACGTCGGGACCCACGGTCCTGACGCCTACCGGGTAGACGGTCTTGACGAGGCCGATTGCGCGCGCCTCTGCATCGGCGTCAGACAGGCCCGCGAACAGTCCGCCACCCACAAGCGCGCTGGCGCCCCCGGGCGACTGGCGGGTGATATCCCATGCGCTGCCAACTTTCGCTACCGAGAATTCGATATCGTTGTAGGTAAAGGTTTTCATCACAGTTTTCTCATTACGGTGACGCAGTTGGTGACCGCGGAACCGCCGACGTTGAATGCCACGCCGATGTCCGCCTTCTTCGCCTTGACGCCGATAGCCTCGCCGATAAGCTGCTTGTAGATCAGTGTGTGCATCGATGCACCGGTGGCGCCAACCGGGTGACCCTTGGACTTCAGGCCGCCGGACAGGTTGACCGCAACCTTGTCGTCGCGCGTGAAGCGACCATCAAGGTAATCGTAGCCGGCGCGACCATCCTTGGAGAGACCAAGTGCTTCGGTAGAAAGTATTTGGTTGATGGTAAAGCAGTCATGTACTTCGGCGATATCCACATCCGCCGCGGAAATGCCGGCTTCCTTGTAGGCCTTGGCCACGGCATCCTTGCCGGCCATCAGATCGTACATGTTGGGACGCACGTTTTCCGGCAAGCGCTCGACGGAGTGGCCGATGCCGGCAATTTCGACTGCGCGCTTCTTGTTGCTGACATTCGCGGTCTGGGTGATGACAAGTGCTGCAGCGCCATCCGACACCAGCGAGCAGTCATGCAGACGCAGCGGCGGGGCGATCATCATGTTCTTGCATTTGCCGCGCGCGTCGAGTTCGTTGAGTTTCATGATGGCTTCGAGCGAGGCCGGGCCGTTCCTGACGTGGGCCAGGGGATTCTCGGCACCGTTCTTGTAGCACAGCGCACCGGCGGTCCACAGCATCTTTTCCAGATCTTCATTCGAAATCTTGTACTGCGACTGGTAGCCCTTGGCATAGGCGGCGAACAGCATGGGGAAGGACCAGCCCTTGGAACCTTCGCTCGGCCAGTGCGAGCAGCAGGCCAGCACGTGCGTCATCTGCGGCGTGGGCAGCAGATTCATCTTCTCGACGCCGATCACCAGCACGTTCTTCGCACGTCCCGCTTCTATGGCGTAGATGGCGTCGTAGAGGGCAACGGAGGATGAGGCGCAGGCGCACTCGCAACGTGTCATGGGCTTGAAGCGCAGGGCCGGGTCAATCTCGGCGGCGATAGGCGCAACGTGTTCCTGGTTTGCGAAGGAAGCCGGCGAACAGGAGCCGACGTAGATGGCGTCGATGTCCTTGGCGTCTAAACCCGCGTCGGCAATCGCGCCACGTCCAGCCTCGATCAGCAAATCGTAATAGGTCTTTGTGTCAGTCACAAGTCCTGTAGCTTTGTCCTTCAGCACGAAAGCGCCGAATTCGGTGTTATATGCACCAATGATGCTTGCTTTACTCATTTCATTTCCTTTCAACAGGAGTATTGCGAGAACTGCTGGTTAACTGAAAATCAACTAACACGCGTACGTTTATAAAACGTCACTGGGCACAGTAGCACGGCTCGCCGGCAGCATGTTGCGTTGCATCAATTGTCTTGCAGTTTTAACTAAGAGCGCTCTGATAAATTCGAATGCTCTGTCGCGGAAGGACTCATCCCCAAAGGCAGCCCCCGGCCAACACCTGCTGCTCGGAATTTCCCTCCTTTGCGGCCATTGGCTTTCGATTTGACTCGGAAGCGGCCGTTGGCGGGGCTGAAATGATGAGGTTCTGAGCGGCAGCTTCGTGATCAGATACCAGGCGTTGGCGTTACGCGATCATCCGGTGCCACTATGCCTCCTTGTCACAGGTATTATGGTAATGGCTCCTAAGTCAAGCAACGAGAGCTTACAGCATCAACTCTTGTCGAGGTCTCAGCGGCATTCCACCGTAAGATGGCTTCAGACACAGACGAGGCCATAGGCCCAATTGCCCAACAGCAAGCACAACTAACCGCCCAGCGACCAACATCAGCCTCAAACGTGTTGATCTCTTGAGACTTGCAATATGGACAGTTGAGCAAGGTTGAATTCATGACGGTTCACTTGCAACTGTTTGCAACGACAGCCCCCTCAACGATGTGAACTACCAGTTCTCGGACTCAGTATTGGACCCCAAATCTGAGGACTGTAACTATTAACGAATAGATATGCGCAAGTCAAATACGTCAAGCGCTAGCCGGTCTTGACCGACATATGTTCAGTTACGACATCCAGAACTCCCTCCGGTGATTCGGCATCTTCAATGGTTTCATTGTCAAGGACGCGCCGCATGTGCTCAGTGTCGAGTTCGCCGCACCATTTGCCTACAACTACAGTGGCCACGCCGTTTCCGATCAGGTTCGTCAGTGCTCGCGCTTCTGACATGAAACGATCGATGCCAAGGATCAGAGCGAGCCCAGCAACTGGAACCTGACCCACAGCGGATAGCGTGGCTGCCAGTACGATGAACCCACTGCCGGTAACGCCAGCGGCTCCCTTCGACGTCAATAGAAGTACCGCCAATAAAGTGAGTTGCTGGGTCAGCGTCATTTGCGTGTTGGTAGCTTGAGCAACGAACACTGCGGCCATCGTCAGATAGATTGATGTTCCATCGAGGTTGAACGAGTATCCGGTCGGAATAACTAAACCTACAGTCGACTTCTTGACGCCAAGATTCTCCATCTTCGCCATCATGCGCGGTAAAACGGATTCAGAAGAGGATGTTCCCAAAACGATCAGCAGTTCCTCCTTAATGTAGCGAATGAACTTCAGTATGTTGAAACCATGTGTCGTGGCGATCAGTCCTAATACGACCAGAATGAACACCAGACAGGTCAGATAAAACGTCGCCATCAACTTGCCCAGAGACAACAACGAACCAACTCCATACTTCCCGATCGTGAAGGCCATGGCCCCGAAGGCGCCGAGTGGAGCCAATTTCATGATGACGCCCACGATCGAAAAAAATACATGTGAAGTTTTTTCAATAAAATCAAAAACCAGCGTCCCCCTGCCACCAAACTGGTGCAACGAAAAGCCGAACAAGACGGCGATCAGTAGCACTTGGAGAATTTCCCCCTTGGCGAATGCTTCTACCATGGTTCCGGGAATGACATTCAGAAGGAAATCCGTGGTGCTTTGCATCTGCCCAGGCTTGGTATAAGCCGCGATACCCTTTGTATCGAGCGATGCTGGATCAATGTTCATGCCGGACCCCGGCTCGACTAAATTCACGATTGTCAGACCGACAATCAATGCGATTGAACTGACGATTTCAAAGTAAAGAAGTGCATAACCTCCAGTCTTGCCCACCTTCTTCATATCTTCCATTCCGGCGATGCCGACGACCACGGTGCAGAAGATAATGGGTGCGATGATCATTTTTATCAGCTTGATGAATCCATCACCCAGCGGTTTCATCGCTGTGCCGGTCTCGGGGTAATAGTATCCAAGTACAACACCGATCACGATGGCTGTGATGACCTGTAGGTACAGCGACTTGTAGAGTGGCTTGCTCGCTGATTTCATATGACTCCTCCCTGGAGATTCACTACATGGCTGGTTGTTTTGGTGCCATCAGGCTCGAATGCCGCAATCAGTCTGCCGGTAAGCCCTGCACTCGGAACAGTTCTTCCAGGTGGGGACTCATCGGCAGATTGAGGCGCTCACCCGAGGGTAAAGGCTTGACAAACCAGTGCTCGTATATCGCGACAATCTCGCGGCTACCGGCGAGCCTGCGAAAGGCGCGTTCGACGATCTCAGCAAAATCCGGATCGTTCTTGCGGTACATCAAGCCGTAATCGGCGTAGGTCAGCATCTCTCCAACAACGCGGAAATCTGAGGCAGATTTCGTCTCGGCCAGCAGCCCGTAAAGTTGTACATCGTCGTGCGCGAATGCATCGGCCTTCCCCGCAACCAAGGTCTGAAATGACTCCAGATGATCGCTGGCGAAGACGAAGTTGATCGCCAACTTCTGGCGTTCGGCGAGTTTTGGGACTGCCGACTCATGGACAGTTCCGCGCGTGAGGACCACCGTCTTGCCCTGTAGGTCACGCAGATTCAGAATTCGGCTTCCTCGCCTGACAAGCAGCCTGGTGCCTGTGACAAAGATGGGTGGTGAAAACGCTACAAGCTTGCGGCGCTCGGCAGTGTTGTGGCTAGACCCGCACTCGAGGTCGATCTCCCCCGAAGTCACCAATTCAAGCCGATTCTCTGGTGTTACCGGCAGGTAAGTCACTTTGACATCCTTGCCAAGTTCCACTGATATTTCTTCAACGATAATCTCGCACAGATCGAGGGAATAACCGACAGGCTTGCCGCTCTTATTGAGAAACGCAAATGGTGGCGAGTTTTGACGATGACCAATACGGACAATGCCACTGTCGCGGATTTTCTTTAGTGTTCCAGTATAGGGAACGACATAGGTCGCGTGGGATTGCTGCGCGAAGGCGGGTTGCTCGGAAATGAACCCGCCAACAAAAATAACGAGTAAAACCCAGAAAAAATGATGGCCCGTCAGTCGCGACATGCTGGTAATTGATCCAGATGGATAATGATCGGAGGAAAAGCAAGCATCAGGCACGTATTCGTCCAGCCTACCTCGAACTTAACAGACTGTCGATTGTGACTAACCACATTGTGGGTTTCCGCAATTACAGGTTGCGTCCAGAACGTAGGATATTCTGCGAATTGCCGATTAGAGGTGTGGACCAGTTGGTCATGTTGGCCGCAGATTGATGGCTTGAATGATGTTTTGTGGCCAATAGATTTAGGCAACCCAGTACCGTCACATGACGGTTGCAAGCCATTTGGCGACTTACCGATCGGAAACCGGCCATTCGGGATTCTGGGATGTCGGTCCAGACCGCGGCCTAAGCTGTAGTTCAAGCCTATATGATCAACCTGACGGTTGGGTTTGATTTATGACGTTGGATTAAATGTATAGATTAAAAAATGAATCAAGAACACTCCACAGGTAGCAATACCAGATTACTGGCACTTGGGGCTCTCGGCGTTGTCTTTGGGGATATTGGTACCAGTCCCCTCTACACCATGAAGGAAGTCTTCGGAAGCCACCATCTGGCACTGACGCAAGACAATGTGTTGGGCATACTCTCGTTGGTCTTCTGGGAGCTAATCCTCGTGGTGTCGGCGAAGTATGTTGGCCTGATGATGCGCGCCGACAATAATGGTGAAGGCGGCATCCTCGCCTTGCTATCTTTGGCACAAGGACATTTCCCACTTGCCTCACGAATACGCTGGGTACTGATGTCACTTGGCTTTCTTGGTGCCGCTCTATTTTTTGGTGACAGTCTAATCACGCCGGCCATTTCCGTACTCTCAGCCATCGAGGGCTTGGAAATGGGTGCTCCCGAATTGCATCCATTCATCGTTCCGCTCGCTCTTGGCATTCTGATTGGCCTGTTTGTTATCCAAAGTCATGGGACAGACACCATCGGCAAACTGTTTGGGCCAGTGATGCTGACTTGGTTTGGCGTATTGGGTTTGCTCGGGGCAATCAGCATATTCCAGCATCCGTCTGTACTCGATGCGCTGAAACCAATCTATGCGTTTAAATTCTTCATGGCGCATGGCACTGAGAGTTTTCTGATTCTAGGAGCGGTTGTGTTGGCCATCACGGGTGCCGAAGCCTTATACGCCGACATGGGACATTTCGGTCGTTACCCAATCCAGTTGGTCTGGTTTGGGTATGTCCTGCCAACTTTGACGCTAAATTACTTTGGCCAGGGAGCATTGCTGCTCACCGATCCTGAATCCGTGCGGAACCCGTTTTACCTCTTGGCACCAGACTGGGCGCTGTATCCCATGATCGGCTTGGCAACTGCCGCTACCGTCATTGCTTCGCAAGCAGTCATCACAGGAGCTTTCTCGGTGACGCGCCAAGTCATCCTGATGGGCTATGCCCCACGTTTGATCATCCTGCACACCTCGGCAACCGAGGCTGGCCAGATTTACATTCCGTTCGTTAACTGGATATTGATGATCGGCATCTCGCTGCTGGTATTGGGTTTCCAGAACTCCAGCAATTTAGCCGCCGCCTACGGCATTGCAGTAACGGGCACCTTCGCCATAGATACTATCTTGGTATGCGTCGTCATGCGGGTACGCTGGAACCTCGGACCTGGTGTGACGCTAGTCATCATGCTGGCTTTCCTGTTCATTGACCTGTCATTCTTTGGCGCCAATGCAATAAAGATTCCAGATGGTGGCTGGTTCCCACTCGTTGTGGCCATGCTGGTCTTTACCATTCTCGTAACGTGGCGGCGGGGCCGTGAAATACTGTCTCAGCGCCTACGCGAAACAGAATTGCCACTGGCTCCTTTCTTGAAAGACCTATTTTCAAATCCACCCACCCGTGTCCAAGGTACCGCTGTATTCATGACCACAGACACACGCGGCGTGCCTTCTGCAATGCTGCACAATCTTAAGCACAACAAGGTGCTGCATGAACGAATCTTGATTCTAAATGTGCGCTTTACGGACAGACCTTATACCCACGAAGATAGCCGCCTGGAAGTTACAAAAGTTGCCGAGGATGTCTATCTGGTTATCCTTCGCTACGGCTTCATGGACGATATAGACGTTCCCAACGCCCTGTCTGAATGTCGCTGCGGGCAGCCGTTAGAGATAATGGACACCACTTTCTTTTTCAGTCGGGAGAACCTGATTCCCACAAAGGGGAACGGAATGATGCTCTGGCGGGAACACTTGTTTGCCACGATGTTGCGCAGCGCAGCGAGCCCTATGACTTTTTTTCAAATTCCCGCAGACCGCGTAGTCGAACTTGGAACGCAGCTTGAAATTTGAGATCAGAACTCGTCCAGGGTTGATCTAACCGCAGGCTCGAATTCGGGCAGCACAATGCTCCCGTTTCTGACTTCACAGGTCATGCTGTCTGCAAAGGTGTCCTTGGCATCCAGGTTCTTGCAGCTACAGTGAGCGGAGTAATCGTACTCATAAGCGCAATCCGCAATCCGGTGCCATTTCTGGCCACCCCGGTGACTCTCACATCATCAATTACCGCCCGGATACCGTTGAGGTAAGCCACCGGTCATGGAATGCACAAACTCGAAGGGCACTGACGCAACGGCGGATTTGCCAACGGTCAGTCTCCGCCGCAGCCGCCTCCGCCTCCGCCACCATCTCCCCCATCGCCGCCACAATCGCCACTGTCGTTATCGCAACGGTCTCCACCACTGCCATCCGATCTGGTGCCGCTGCCGAGATCAGCGCCGCAATGGAGAGTGCCTGACTGGCTGGTCGTGAGCGCCTTGCAGTCCGGCGTATAGATGAAACCATCGGCGATACCGAGTTTGGCATCGAGTGCGAACAGCAGTGGTAGGCGTGTCGGATTCTTCGGGTTTATGTTCTCCTCCTTGCAACACCAGTACCAGCAGCGGCGCAAGCCTTCGTTGTTCTGCTGTTCGGCACCGAGCACGACGGCCGGCGTATGGTGTAAAAACCGGCCGAACGCCTTGCTGCAGAAGGCGTCGTAATTCTTCGTATAGAGGATGAATTCGTGCCAGAGGTCATCCACTACCTGCGAGGGCATCGAAACAAAGCGCCTGCCTGACAGGAGGTAGGAAAGGAAGAACTGCCGCAGACCGCGTGCCACCAGCGCGCGATCCTTAAGCGACAGATCTGAGCGCTGTTTGGCGAAGCGATCCATCAGCCCCTTGGGGAATACATAGTCGCGGATGAAGCGCTCACGACCGAGTCGCACGTTCTGGCGCCAGAGCATTATTAGCGCGACAGCGAGCAGGGTGCTGATGATTGCGAACAGTGGCATCGTGAAAACTTGGTGTTGGCGTGACGGTTAGAAGGCGAGTGGCGTAGGCCGGAATCGCTTCCGGCATTTCTTGTACCGACAGTTTATGCTACTCAAGCGGTTAGATTGATGGGCCAGATCTACAGCGAGGCAACCCCATG
>CAIYZZ010000038.1 GCA_903930805.1 uncultured Rhodocyclaceae bacterium
CTGGCGGCCAGGCCGATGAAGGAATAGCGGCCGAAGCGCTCGCCGCCCTGCACCGATTCAAGCAGGTAGGAATGGGGGCCTTCGGCGAGTTTCAGGTAGATCGACAGGGGAGTGTCGAGATCGGCGAAGGTTTCGAGGGTAACGGGAATACGGTTGTAGCCCTCAAGGGTAAACCGTTCAAATTCGGATTCTGTCATGCTGGATCAAGGCCGTGGCTGCAAGGATGGATTCGACTATAGCATCGGCCGTCAGGCCTTGGACGTCCTGGCCCTCGTTGTAGCCGTAGGGCACAAGGAATACTTTGCAGCCGGCGGCCTTGCCGGCCTTGAAATCATGCACGGAATCGCCAATCATCAACGTATCTGCCGGTGAGACATTCAAGCGGCCGCACGCCCAGATCAGTGGCATCGGATCTGGTTTGGGTTTCGGCAACTGGTCACCACTCACCGTGACGCTCATGTAGGGCGCGAGTCCCGTGCGTTCGAGCAGAGGCAGGGTGAAGGCTTGTGCCTTGTTGGTGATGACGCCGAGCGGCAGGTCCATCGCCTTGAGCGCATCGAGGCCCTCCACTACGCCAGGGAAAGGCTTGGCGGCGCGGCCGTTGAAGTGGGTGTAATGCTTTTTGAAGCTCGCCAGCGCATTATCGGGCGGCGGCGCGGGATCGTCGGCCGCTTCGAGCTTGCCGGCGAGCACGCGCTTGACCAGATTGGGAATGCCGCGCCCGACATAGGCGCGGATATCCTCTACTGCGACCGGTGGCCGGCCAAGATCGGCGAGCATGCCGTTGGCGGCGGCATGCAGGTCCAGCACGGTGTCGAGCAGGGTACCGTCGAGATCCAGCAGCACTGCCTTGACGGCGATGCACATCTCAGACCTTGGCCAGTTCGGCGCGCAAGGCAGCGATGATGGTGTTGTAACGCTGCGGGTCGCTGTCCTTGCCGGCGTTGAAAACAGCCGAGCCGGCAACAAAGGTATCCACGCCTGCACGCGCCACCTCGGCGATGTTCGCCGGGCCGACACCGCCGTCGATCTCGATCTCGACCTTGAGGCCACGGTCATTGATCATCTTGCGAACCGCACGTGCCTTGTCGAGCACGTAAGGGATGAATTTCTGGCCGCCGAAGCCGGGGTTCACCGACATCAGCAGCACCATGTCGAGTTTGTCGAGCGTGTATTCGAGAACATCCAGCGGGGTCGCCGGGTTGAAGACCAGACCAGCTTTGCAACCGCATTCCTTAATGAGGCCGATGGTGCGATCGACGTGCTCGGAGGCTTCCGGGTGGAAGGTGATGTAGGTGGCGCCGGCCTTGGCGAAATCGGGGATGATGCGGTCGACCGGCTTGACCATTAGGTGCACGTCGATCGGCGCGGTAACGCCATGCTTGCGCAGTGCCTCGCACACCAGCGGGCCAATGGTCAGGTTGGGGACGTAGTGGTTGTCCATGACATCGAAGTGAACGATGTCGGCACCGGCTTTAAGTACGTTGTCGACCTCTTCGCCCAACTTGGCGAAGTTGGCGGACAGGATGGACGGGGCGATACGAAATTGCGTTGATGCAGCCATCGGAAGAGCCTCCTCGTTGAATTAGAATGGGCACGATTCTAGCGGCCGAGATTATCAGGACCGCTAATATTTTCTGATAGCAGGTATAAGCAATGGCCGAGTCAAAAAAATACGAAATCGAAGTC
>CAIYZZ010000039.1 GCA_903930805.1 uncultured Rhodocyclaceae bacterium
CTTCGGCAAGGCGCTGTGGATTAGCTTCCAGCTTGTTCAGGCCACGCATCGTCGAGTCATGCGCCAGCGTGACGTAACCGAAGGCCACGCCCATGTTGCGCAGCACCGTCGAATCGGTAAGGTCGCGTTGCAGACGCGATATCGGCAGTTTTTCCGCGAGGTGGCGCAGGATGGCGTTCGCCAGACCGAGGTTGCCTTCGGAATTCTCGAAGTCGATCGGGTTGACCTTGTGCGGCATCGTCGATGAACCGATTTCGCCGGCCTTGGTCTTCTGCTTGAAGTAACCCATCGCGATGTATTGCCAGATGTCGCGGTCGGCATCGATCAGGATGGTATTGCAGCGCGCGATAGCATCGAACAGTTCGGCCATGGCGTCGTGCGGTTCGATCTGGATCGTGTAGGGATTGAACGCCAGCCCCAGCGACTCGATGAAACGGCACGCAAAGGCTTCCCAGTCGACCTCAGGATAGGCTGACATATGCGCGTTGTAGTTACCGACCGCACCATTGAACTTTGCCATCATCTCGACACCTGCAATGCCGGCGCGGGCACGGATCAGGCGTGCCGCGATGTTGGCCATTTCCTTGCCCAGCGTGGTCGGCGTGGCCGGTTGGCCATGGGTGCGCGCCAGTAGTGGCAACTCGGCCAGTTCATGCGCCAGCGTGCGGAAGCGTTCGATCACACGGTCGAGCCCCGGCAGCAAAATTTGCGCACGCGCGTCGTTAAGCATCAGCGCGTGCGAAGTGTTGTTGATGTCTTCCGAGGTACAGCCAAAGTGAATGAACTCGGTGACGAGCATCACCTCGGCGTTGTTCTTGAAGCGCTCCTTGAGCCAGTACTCGACGGCCTTGACGTCGTGGTTCGTCGTCGCCTCGATCTTCTTGACCGCATCGGCATCGGAGACGGCAAAACCCGAGATCACCAGGTCGAGTTCAGCGCTGGTGCCTTTGGAAAACGCTGGCACTTCGGCAATCTCTGGCGCGGCGGCCAGCGCCTTCAGCCATTCGATCTCGACACGGATACGGTTACGGATCAGGCCAAATTCGGAAAAGTGAGCGCGCAAGGGTTCAACCTTGGCGGCATAGCGGCCATCAAGCGGTGAAAGCGCCGTCAGGGCGCCGAAATTGACAGTATTCATTGAGGTAGTCATTCCAGAAAAGTTACAAAATTACGCCGCCGCCGAGGCACACCAGGCTCTCGTAAAGCACGACGGATTGCCCGGGCGTCACTGCCCACTGCGGCGCGGCGAAGGCGATCTCGCAGCGTTCGCCTGCCAGCGACTCCAGATCGCAAGCGGCATCCGGCATACGGTAGCGCGTTTTGCCGGCATACACCCAGTGCGTACGTGGTGGGGTGGCCGAAATCCATGAGAGCTGGCCCGCTGTCAGCCGGTCGCGCAGCAGGGCAGGATGATCGTGTCCCTGCACAACATAGAGTACGTTCGCTGCCATATCTTTCGCGGCGACGAACCAGGGTTCCTCCGGCGCGCCCTTGACGCCGCCAATGCCGAGCCCTTCGCGCTGGCCGAGGGTGTAATACGCAAGGCCTTCGTGCTGGCCGATCACCCGCTCGTCATCCAGTCGTCGCACTTCGCCCAACTGCTTCGGCAGGTAGCGTGCGAGAAATTCGCGGAACGGCCGTTCGCCAATGAAGCAAATGCCAGTTGAATCCTTCTTCGCATGATTCGGCAAACCGGCTTCCTGGGCAATCTTTCTTACCTCGCGCTTGTAGATGTGGCCGACGGGAAACAGCGTTTTCGCCAGTTGTGCCTGATTGAGGCGATAGAGAAAGTAGCTTTGATCCTTGGTGCCATCCTCGGCTTTCAGCAACTGGAATTCGCCGAGGAACTCGCGCACCTGCGCGTAGTGGCCGGTGGCGATCTTGTCGGCGCCGAGCCGCATGGCATGATCAAGAAAGGCCTTGAACTTGATCTCGGAGTTGCACAGCACATCCGGATTAGGCGTGCGTCCAGCCTGGTATTCGCGCAAAAACTCGGCAAACACGCGCTCGCGGTATTCGGCGGCGAAGTTGACGGCTTCCAGCTCGATGCCGATGGCGTCGGCAGCCGCGGCGGCATCGATCAGATCCTGGCGCGATGAGCAATAGTCGTCGGTATCGTCGCCTTCCCAGTTCTTCATGAAAAGGCCGGTGACGTCATGACCCTGCCGCTTCAGCAGCAGTGCAGCGACAGAAGAATCGACACCGCCGGACATACCGACGATAACCTTAGCCATAGTGTCGAATCAGCTCAAGTGGAAAACGTCGCCCCGTCAGGTAGTCCTGCACGCACTGCAGCACCAGCGGACTGCGATGACGCTCAACGCTGGCTTCGATTTCGTCGCGCAACATCCAGACCACTCGCACGATACCGGTATCAAGCGCGCGTGCCGTCTCGTGAGCACCGACTTTTCCGGCGAAGGCAAAGCGCAAATAGGTAAGGTCGCCCTGCGGGCGCGGCCACTGATAGACCCCCACCAGCTCGGTGGGGGTAAAGGCATAGGCGGTCTCTTCCAGCGTCTCGCGCACACAAGCCGCCACCAGCGACTCGCCTTCATCGAGATGGCCAGCCGGCTGATTGAAGCGCAGACCGTCGGCAGTTTCTTCCTCGACGAGCAGGAAGCGACCATCCTGCTCGACGATGGCGGCAACCGTGACATTGGGTTTCCAGATTTCCATGGACGGATTTTACCGGTGCAATTCCATTAAAATCTCCTTTTGACTTAATCTCAGGCTGGAGAAAACAAGATGTCCATGTCCGACCGCGACGGCTTCATCTGGCAGGATGGCCAACTCGTGCCTTGGCGCGAAGCCACCACTCACGTGCTGACTCATTCGTTGCACTACGGTCTCGCCGTGTTCGAGGGCGTGCGCGCCTACAAGACGGTCACTGGCACAGCCATCTTCAAACTCAAGGAACACACCGACCGCCTGTTCAACTCGGCACACATCTACCGCATGCCGATGCCGTGGGACAAGGAAACCCTGATGGAAGCGCAGAAAGAAGTCGTGCGCGTCAACAAGCTGGAATCCGCCTACATCCGGCCGATCGCCTTCTACGGCTCTGAAAAAATGGGCGTGTCGCCGAAGGGTGCCAGCACGCACGTCGCCATCGCTGCCTGGCCCTGGGGTGCCTACCTGGGCGAGGAAGGCATGGAAAAAGGTATCCGCGTCAAAACATCGAGCTACGCCCGCCACCACGTGAACGTCAACATGGCGCGCGCCAAA
>CAIYZZ010000040.1 GCA_903930805.1 uncultured Rhodocyclaceae bacterium
AGAAAAACATGTACAACACCCAAGAGAAGCTGAGCACCGCTAACAAAGCCAATGTTGAAACGCTGGTGACTATCGCCAATACAGCGTTTGCCAGCGCCGAGCGCCTTGCTGCCCTCAACCTGAACACTGCCCGCAACATGCTGGAAGACACCGTCGGCAATGCCAAGGCCCTGATGGCTATCAAGAACCCGCAAGATTTGATGGCGCTGCAGACCGCTCTGGCTCAACCCGCGCTGGACAAGGCCGTTGCCTACTCGCGCGGTGTCTATGAAATCGCCACGCAGACGCAGGAAGTGCTGGGCAAACTGTTCGAAGGCCAGGTCACCGAGATCAACAACAACATGTCGAACGCACTCGACAAAGCCGCCAAGAACGCCCCGGCTGGTGCCGACGTTGCCATCGCTGCTGTCAAGTCTGCAATTGCCGCCTCCAACACCGCCTTCGACACCATGAACAAGGCCGCCAAGCAAGCCGCTGGAATGGCCGAAGCGAATGTCGCCGCTGCAACCAGCGCTGCATTCAAGACCATGAAAGTTGCCTGATCGGCATTGAAGTAGCCCCGCTCCGGCTTCGGCCGGGACTGCCCCGACCGCCTCCCGGTCGGGGTTTTTATTTTGCGACCAGCGGCTCCCGTAACCGCGCAAAGTCTTTAGGGGCAACGTATTGCAGGAGTTCCTTACCCTTGGCATCGAGTTGCAAATCGAGCCCCTTTGCAGGATAGAGAAAGTGTTCTCTATGCTCGCTGTTGCGGATGCGTTCGGCTGGCACACCAAAGCGCTGGAGCACAATCTGCTCATCCAGGTTGGCCGAGGGAATATAGGCGATGGCGACAATGACGGCTGTGGCCATCTGCGCCAGATCATCTTCACTCAATTCGATGCGGCGGGTCGAGCTGTCCATGTACTTTACCTTGCGTGCCCGCCCGAGCATCTGTTCGCGCTGTTCCGGCGTGGTCCCCAACGACAATACCATCTTGCCAGCAAGAGGGCCAACGGTGATGTTTTCATAGTAAGCCTCGACTGCACCTGTCTCACCCGGTGTGACGAGCAAGGCCACCTGTACATCGCCCTCCAGGGCGCTACGCGCATCAGTCAGTGTGCTGCGGCCTGGCGTCAGCCCGAAGACCCGTGTTGCACCATCAGGCAACAGCTCAATTTGCCAGGGCAAACCTGTCTCCACCAGGGAACTTTGCTTGCCCGCATCGGACGGAAACAGTAAAGGCAGCGCAAGAACCGCAGCAATTATGGCGACAAAAAGAGCAAGAGATTTCACCCGAACATCCTCGGAAATTGTTTCACGTCGGCATGGAAGCGGCAGCGACGGTAAATGCCTGACGACGGGGTTACTTCTCGATACGAGTAATCTTCGAGCCCTCGAAGGTTAAGTTGTACATCAACCCCTTGTTGGAAAAGATGAAGCCGATGATGGGCTGTTTTGCCGTTTCGGTATCGATGGCGCCGCCGGCACCAAGGGTTGCCAGTGCCACACTACCATCAACACCCGCTTTCCAGCCCTTGCTCTTGCGAAAATCGGTAAGCACTTTCTCATTCATGAACAGCACAATCTGGCTGCGCGCCTGAGCACCCAGTTGAAATCCGATCGAAGCAGATGCGGTGTTGTAGTAGGCAACAGTCTTGCCCCCAACCTGTAGCGCACCTTCGCCAAACTCGCCGCCGACGCCGATGCCGGCCTTGATGACGCTCGGGAACACCAGTATGCCGGCGGCCTTTTTCGATAACTCGTGGCCGGCGCTCGTCTGCTTTTTGAAATTCTTGAGCGCCCCCCTCACCTCGGCATTGATCTCATCTTTCGAAGCTGCCGATGCGAACGTCGCAAACAGGAGGAGCAGGCTTGCCAGAAAAACGCGCATGGTCATGGACTCCCTTGTTAGCGAAATTGGAAAACACTCTATCACGCTGGTGGCAGGTCGCCCGATCTGCCGCGCGGACGCGTATTCCCATCCTGGTCGGAAAAATCATCGACGACGATCACTTCGCCATCGATTACACGACCTCCCGGTGGATGCTGGCGCACGGCCTGACGAAGTTTTCTGGTTTTCCACCAGAAGTAGCCCCCGGCCACCAGTCCAGCAACTGCGATGATGGCAACAAGCACCACGGAAAACATGAAACCGAGTACCAACAGGATTACTGCCGCAATCAGGGTAAGCAGTTTCGCCAGCAAACCAGGTTCAGCAGATGGCCCTTGCGTCATGTTTTTCTCTTGTCGGGTCATCTGCCGATATTAGGTTTCTTTCGGGTTTCCTTTGTCGAGGCCGAACGTCTGGTGCAGTACGCGCACGGCAAGTTCGAGGTATTTCTCGTCAACTACGACCGATATCTTGATTTCGGAGGTCGAGATCATCTGGATGTTAATGCCCTCCTCGGCCAGCGCACGAAACATCTGGCTGGCAACACCGGGATGGGAACGCATGCCGACACCGACGGCGGAAACCTTGCAGAT
>CAIYZZ010000041.1 GCA_903930805.1 uncultured Rhodocyclaceae bacterium
CGGCCGCACGCGCTCGACGGCCCCTTCCATCACCGCAGCGTAGAGTTCCGCGCTGCCCGCGCGCCGTCCCGCCAGCGCCGACTTTTTCTTCGCCGCTTCCCAGGCGTGGTCGAGATAGATCAGCATCACCACCCCGGTCTCGGCCGCCACGCCGGCCAACGCGATGAAGCCGACCGCCACGGCCACGCTGAGGTTGTAATTCAGCAGCCACATCAGCCAGACGCCGCCAACCAGCGCGAAGGGCACCGAGAGCATGACGATCACGCTCTGGGTAATCCTGCGGAAGTTGAGGTAAAGCAGTAGGAAGATGATCAGCAGGGTGAAGGGTACGACAATCTTGAGCCGCTCCAACGCCCGCTCCATGTACTCGAACTGGCCGCTCCAGGTGACGTAAGTGCCCTGCGGAAACCTGACCTTTTCAGCCACGGCACGTTTCGCCTCCGCCACATACGAACCAATGTCCCGGTCGCGGATGTCGACATAAATGTAGGCCGACAGCAGCGCGTTTTCAGTGCGGATCGATGGCGCGCCCTTGACGATACTTACCTTCGCCACCTGCCCCAGCGGCACCATCGCCGCCTGCCCGCCCATCTCGCTCATGATCGGTACCAGTACGTTGGCGGCAATCTTCTGCGGGTCGTTGCGTAGTTCTCGTGGGTAGCGCAGCGTGACACCGAAGCGCTCGCGCCCTTCGACGGCGGTGGTTACCATCTCGCCGCCCAGCGCGGTGGCGATCACCTCCTGCAGGTCGCCGACGAGGATGCCGTAGCGCGCCAGCGCCTCACGGTCCGGTTCGATGTCGAGATAGAAGCCACCGGTAATGCGCTCGGCGTAGGCGGAACTGGTACCGGGCACGGCCTTGACCACCGCTTCGATCTCGCGTGCGAGCTTTTCCATTTCGTCGAGGTTCTTGCCGAACACCTTGATGCCGACGGGCGTGCGGATGCCGGTGGACAGCATGTCGATGCGCGCCTTGATCGGCATGGTCCAGGAATTGGCAATACCGGGGAACTGCAATGCCTTGTCCAGTTCCGCGATCAGGCCGTCGATGGTCAGGCCGGGGCGCCATTCCTTTTCCGGTTTCAGGTTGATCACCGTCTCGAACATCTCTACCGGCGCCGGATCTGTTGCCGTCTGCGCGCGCCCGGCCTTGCCGATCACTGACGCGACCTCGGGGAAGCTCTTGATGATCTTGTTCTGCGTCTGCAGCAGTTCCGCCGCCTTGGTCACTGACATCGAGGGCAAACCGGTCGGCATGTAGAACAGCGTGCCCTCATTGAGGGTCGGCATGAACTCGCTGCCGAGCTTCATGGCCGGCCAGATCGAGCCGGCCAGGACGGCCACCGCAACGATGATGGTCGCAATCTTCCAGCGCATGACGGTAGCGATCACCGGCCGGTAGAGAGCGATAAGAATCCGGTTAACCGGATTTTGCGCCTCGGGCAGAATGCGGCCACGAATGAACAGCAACATGAGGACGGGAACAAGAGTCACCGACAGCAGCGCGGCGCCGGCCATGGCGAAAGTCTTGGTAAAGGCCAGCGGCGCGAACAGCCGACCCTCCTGCGCCTCCAGCGTGAACACCGGCAGGAAGGAAACGGTGATGATCAGCAACGAGAAGAACAGCGCCGGCCCCACTTCCTTGCAGGCCACGATCATCGCCTCGACACGCTCTGCGTGACTATGGCCCTCCTTCAGCCGCTCGAGATGCTTGTGCGCGTTCTCGATCATGACGATGGCCGCATCGACCATGGCGCCGATGGCGATGGCGATGCCGCCCAGGCTCATGATGTTCGAGTTCATGCCCAGCGCGCGCATGGCGATGAAAGCGATCAGCACGCCAACCGGCAGCATCAGGATCGCCACCAGCGCCGAGCGAACGTGCAGCAGGAAGACGATGCAGACTAGCGCAACGATCAGCGCTTCCTCGGCCAGCGTCGTCTTGAGCGTGGCGATGGCGCGTTCGATCAGTTCCGAGCGGTCATACACCGTCTCGATCGTCACGCCCGCCGGCAAGCCGGCCGCAAGCTCGCGAATCTTTTCCTTGATGTTGCCAATGACCTCGAGCGCGTTCTGGCCGTAGCGTGCCACGACGATACCCGAGACCACTTCGCCGTCGCCATTGAGCTCGGCAATGCCGCGCCGTTCGTCGGGGCCAAGCTCGACACGGGCGACATCGCACACCAGCACCGGGGTGCCCCTGTCCGCCTTGACGACGAGTTGTTCGATGTCGCCCTTGCCGCGTAGATAGCCACGGCCGCGCACCATGTATTCGGCCTCGGCCATCTCGACGACGCGCCCGCCGACATCACGGTTGGAGTTGCGGATGGCGTTAGCCACCGTCAGCAGCGACACACCATAGCCGCGCAGCTTCGCCGGATCGACGACAACCTGATACTGCTGGACGAAGCCGCCGATACTCGCCACCTCGGCCACGCCCTGCGCCTTGGTGAGTTGGTAGCGCAGATACCAATCCTGCAGGGTGCGCAGTTCGGCCAGCGTGCGGTTCTTGCCGAGTACCGCGTACTGGTAGACCCAGCCGACGCCCGATGCGTCCGGCCCCAGGCTCGGTGCCACACCCTGCGGCAAGCGGCCGGCGACGGTGGAAAGATACTCCAGCACCCGCGAACGCGCCCAGTAGATGTCGGTGCCGTCCTCGAAGATCACATAGACGAAGGAAGCGCCAAAGAAGGAGAAGCCACGCACCACCTTCGATTTCGGCACCGATAGCAAGGCCGTGGTCAGCGGGTAGCTGACCTGATCCTCGACCACCTGCGGTGCCTGGCCTGGGTATTCTGTGTAGACGATGACCTGCACGTCGGAGAGATCCGGCAGCGCGTCGAGCGGTGTCTTCATGACCGCATAGACGCCGGCCAGAACGACGAACAGCGTGGCGAGCAGGACGAGAAACTTGTTGCGCGCCGACCAGTCAATAAGCTTGGCCAGCATCTCAGCGTTTCCTTGCTTCGAGCTTGGTGATCATCCACTCACCGGGCTTGCGTTCGACGAATTCGAACGTGATCGCGCTACCCGGCTTGACGTTGGCGCTCAGCGAAGCGTTCGCCAGCACGAACTCCATGGTCATCGCCGGCCACTTGAGGCTGGCCACCGGTTCGTGCGTCACCGTGACCGTGCCGGTCTTGACGTCGATGGCGTCGAGCGTGCCGACAGCCTGGTGACTCACCGAAGGCTGCGGCGCATCCTGCATGCCGCCCAATCCACCCAATGCCGCCTTGAGGTTGCTTTCCGAGTCGATGAGGAAATTGGCGGCAACCACGACCGCTTCGCCGGCCTGCACGCCCTCGCGCACTTCAACGTAGTCGTCGCTACGCACACCGAGTTTCACCTCGCGCGGCTCAAAGCTGCCTGCGGCTTTCTGCACCAGCACCGTCTGCCGCGTGCCGCTGTCGATCACCGCCGACAGCGGCACCGCGACCACTTTTGCCGTCCCCTCAGCGCCGACTTTCACGCTGGCGTACATCGCCGGCTTCAGCAATCCGCCCGGATTGGCCAGTTCGACGCGGATCGGCACCGTGCGTGTCTCGGGCTTAAGCGTCGGGTAGATGTAAGCCACCTTGCCCGAAAACAGCTTGTCGGGATAGGCATTGATCGTTACCTGAACGTCCTGTCCGACCTTGACCACCGCAATGTCGCGCTCGAAAACATCTACCACAACCCATACCGAGGAAACGTCAGCGATCTGGTAAAGCACTTCCC
>CAIYZZ010000042.1 GCA_903930805.1 uncultured Rhodocyclaceae bacterium
GGGCCGAGCCGAGCAAAACGAAACGCCCGCGTTGGCCCCGATCTTCGTCAATGATGCCTCGCAGGGCGGCAAAGACCTCGGGAACCGCCTGCGCCTCGTCGAGAATCAGGCCGCTACTGGCCCGCGACCTGATCTGGAAGGAAGGATCGCCGGCGAACAATTCCCGCAGGCGGGGTGATTCCAGATCGAGGTAGGCATGCTCCGGAAATGTTGCCCGGGCAAGCGTGGTCTTTCCCACCTGGCGCGCACCCAGTATGAGCACAGCCGGGAACTGGGCGGACAAAACCCGCAAGCGCTCGGTAGCTAAACGTGGAAACATGAGTGACTGTAGTCTGCCGGTGAAAGAATTTTTGTATTTATACTTGAATATTTAACTTATAAAACAATAATTGCAAGTATATTTTCGCCAAACTCATGCCGTCCCGCCCGCGCCGACTTTTTTCGTGCGTCGACCCGCCCGAATTCCAGCTTACTCGCCCACCACATCCGCACCCTTGGGCGCAACGAAGCGGAAGGTATCCTTGCCCAATAGCGGATTCGACTGGAACTCGGTGAACAACAGCGTGGTGGTCTGGCCGAAATTGTCACGCACCTCCATCAAGCGTGGCAGATTGTTGGACAAGCCAATACGCACGCGGGAAAAAGTACCATCGACCACCTTGGGGACAGCATCGACAATCTCCAGCCCGTCGGCAACGCCCGCCTCCGTCAGCGTGAAATGCTTGTCGAGCGACTCGCCCGTCAGCAGCGCCGCCGGACTCGCACCCAGCGCCTTGTCCATTTTGCTCATGGTCACCTGATTCAGGTCGGCGTCGTAGCTCCAGAGCTTTTCGCCATCAGCCACCAGTAACAACTGGTAAGGTTTCTCGTAGGCCCAGCGCAACTTACCCGGCCGGGCCATGGCAAAGTGGCCGGTCGAGTTCTGTGACTTGCGGCCAGCTTTGGCGACCACACTCTGGGCAAAGCTGCCCTGAGCAGCATGGGTGTTGGCCCAGAAAGCCTTGAGTTGGTCGATGCCGGCGGCGGATGCAATGCCCGAGTAGGCCAAGCCGCAAAGAAGGATGAAAGTGCGCATGGCGACATTATCGCCCATTCAAACCACCGCCCCCATGTTGGCGGCAACTGTGTGCCACCCTAATTGCGACAGCTCCGGGTTCGGCGGCATCTCGTTGGGCGCGCTGAGTTAGTTTCTTCGCACGACAGCTTGCATTTCCCGATTTCAGAAATCCCGAACGAATAATGCCTCGGGCTGTGGCGTACCCCGCTCCACCCTGACTGAGAGTGTTCCGATAGTTCGGCCATCCTGAGTGGCGACGATGAAGCGCCATTCGCCCGGTTGCGGATTAACCACCCAAGAATATCCTCGGAAACCACGTTCGCGTCCCCCTGCGGTTTGGAAGCGATTTTGGGAAACTTGTCGCCATCCCCCCGCTTCACGGAATTCCCAGCGGTGCTCGAGAGCAGCGGTTACGCCCTGCGGCGCGAAAACCGCCGATATGCCGTAGAGCCGCTCACCTTCTGCAAGCTGAATCGTCGCTGCCTGATCGCGCCAGAACATCCACGACGGTGCCCTTTCAACTTGAATTGCGTAGCGGCCAGATTCCTGTACAAACGCGTGCCCCACCGCCATGTCCCGCTTGACGAGGGGTACCGGTGCAATCATGCCAAGATTCCAGGCCAGCAGCAGAATCGCGGCAATTCCCCAAGCAGGCAAAATACGCCCTGGTCGTCCCGGTGCCAATCGGTGCATAGCGTGAGCCAGCAAGATGCCCGACCCAGTGGAGATATAAAACCATCGTGGATCAAGGCTGCCGACGATGTGAGGTAGCGCAAAGTTGAAAAGGAGGATGGCATTGAGGGCAAACAATGCCCAGGTCAGCGTGAAGCGTCGGCCATAGTGATCACCGGCAAATTCATTTCCGACCAACAAAGCACCGAGAAATGCCGTCATCAGCCATGTGCCTAGATGGCCGGAACTCTTGAAATAGAAAATAAACAGTGCCGAGAAAATGCCACCGTAGAAAAACTGAAGCAGCAGATAGGGCGCCTGCCAGAGCAACCCACGAAACCGGCCACGCCAACCATTCCCGTATTCTGGAGCAAGCTGTTTCAACGCATTTCGCCTGGCCAGCCACAGGGCGAGCAGTGCGGCCCCCAGCAGGAAGGCCCCCAGACGCCAGAATGCCGCCACGCTCACTCTTTGGCCAATGGTGAGCGCATCCCAGATAAACCCACCGAGAAAGGCAGTCAGAGGGTAAAAGCGCTGAAGAGAGATCAAACCATCAGTCTCACGTAAGAAGGAAATTCCTGCACATCGAGTCGAGCGATCATCTGCCAGATCATGATATTCGAGCTTGCCGCAGCCCAGCTTGGCGGGGCGAGTCAGAACTGGCGATGGCAAAACAGCAGTGCTCGCAGCGCTAGCGCCGTCCCCATGTTGGCGGCGTACCGGCTACGCCGTCCCGCCAGCGCCGACTTTTTACTTACCCTATCTCGACAATCTCTTGGCCAGACGTCAATGCTGTCAAGGCGTCGTGAAACGTCTTGGCGAACACCTCTTGCAGCCGCCGGTTGGTTACATTGCCGCAGGTGACCCAGAGTAGTTGCGGCGGAGAACCGTGGCGACTGACCAGTTCGACAAAGTCGCTGTCCTTGCTGATCATCACGACTTGTTCCCGCTGCGCGGCCTGGAATATCTCGATGTCCGCCGCGTCCCGCAGGCCAAGGTCACGTAGAGATATGGCGTCGATGGAGTACTGCCGTGACAGACACGCCGCCAGCATGGGTGGCAACTGGGCATCCACCCAGAATTTCATGCGGCCAGACGGACGATGTCACTACGGCGCGCGGCAAATTGCAGGCTGGCCAGGATGTCTTCACGCTCGAGATCAGGAAAGTCAGTAAGGATTTCTTCCATGCTCACGCCCTCTCCCAGCATTTCGAGGATATCGCTGACACGGATACGCATGCCGCGAATACATGGCTTGCCGCCACACTTTCCCGGTTCGACGGTAATTCGATTTAGCAGGCTTGCGTTCATGGGGCCAATCATAAAGCAAAAATACGCCGTCCCGCCAGCGCCGACTTTTTACTCGGACTGCTCCGGCACCAGCACTTCGCGACCACCAGCACCGTTCATCGCCGAGACCAGACCCGCCTTCTCCATTGCCTCGATCATGCGCGCGGCACGGTTGTATCCGATCCGGAAGTGACGCTGAAGCGAGCTCGCCGAAACCAGCCCGGTCTTGCGGGCCAACTCGACAGCCTCGTCGAATAAAGCGTCTTTTTCCTCGCCC
>CAIYZZ010000043.1 GCA_903930805.1 uncultured Rhodocyclaceae bacterium
ATGCGGCCAACAACATCGCCAAGGGCATCGTCAAGTACGCCAACTCCGGTGGCGTGCGTCTGGCTGGCCTGATCTGCAATTCGCGCAACACCGACCGTGAGGATGAACTGATCATCGCGCTGGCCGCGAAGCTCGGCACCACGATGATCCATTTCGTGCCGCGCCACAACGCCGTACAGCACGCCGAAATTCGTCGCATGACCGTGATCGAGTACGACCCTACCCACACGCAGGCCGACGAGTATCGCCAGCTCGCCAGCAAGATCGTCAACAACACCAAGTTCGTCATCCCGACCCCGATCGAGATGGAAGAACTGGAAGATTTGCTGATGGAGTTCGGCATCATGGAAGTGGAAGATACCTCGATCATCGGCAAGTCGAAGGCGCTTGAAGCCGTCGCCGCTTAAGGAGAAGAACATGTCTGCATTGACGCGTGAAGAAACCCAGGCCCTCATTCAGGAGGTGCTGGAGGTTTACCCGGAAAAAGCCAAGAAGGACCGTGCCAAACACTTGATGGTCAACGACAAGGAACTCGAGTCGTCGAAGAAGTGCATCACCTCCAACCGCAAGTCGCTGCCGGGCGTAATGACCATGCGCGGCTGCGCCTACGCCGGCTCCAAGGGCGTGGTGTGGGGCCCGATCAAGGACATGATCTCGATTTCCCACGGCCCGATCGGCTGCGGCCAGTACGCCCGCGGCGGCCGCCGCAACTATTACGTCGGCACTACCGGTGTCGATACCTTCTGCGAAATGAACTTCACCTCGGACTTTCAGGAGAAGGACATCGTCTTCGGTGGCGACAAGAAACTCGCCAAGCTGATGGATGAGATCGAGATGCTGTTCCCGCTCAACAAGGGTATCTCGGTGCAGTCCGAGTGCCCGGTTGGCCTGATCGGCGACGACATCGAAGCGGTCTCGAAGAAGATGGCTGCGAAGATCAACAAGCCGGTCGTACCGGTGCGCTGCGAGGGTTTTCGCGGCGTTTCGCAGTCGCTTGGCCATCACATTGCCAACGACTCGGTGCGCGACTGGATCATTTCCAACCGCGACGGCAAGCCCTTTGAAAAGACGCCTTACGACGTGGCGATCCTCGGCGACTACAACATCGGCGGCGACGCCTGGGCTTCGCGCATCCTGCTTGAAGAGATGGGCCTGCGCGTGGTTGCGCAGTGGTCGGGTGACGGCACACTGGCGGAGATGGAGAACACCCCCTTCGTCAAGCTCAACCTCCTGCACTGCTACCGCTCGATGAACTACATCAGCCGGCACATGGAAGAGAAGTACGGCATTCCCTGGCTTGAATACAACTTCTTCGGCCCGACCAAGATTGCCGAGTCGCTGCGCAAGATCGCCAGCTACTTCGATGATCGCATCAAGGAAGGCGCCGAGCGCGTGATCGAGAAATACACCCCGGCAATGAACGAGGTGATCGCCAAGTACAAGCCGCGCCTGCAGGGCAAGAAGGTGCTGCTCTACGTCGGCGGCCTGCGTCCGCGCCATGTTATCGGCGCTTACGAGGATCTCGGCATGGAAGTCGTCGGCACCGGCTACGAGTTTGCCCACAACGACGACTACGACCGCACCATGAAGGAAATGGGCGATGCCACGCTGATCTTCGACGACGCCACCGGTCACGAACTCGACGAGTTCGTCAAGGTGATGAAGCCCGACCTGATTGGTTCCGGCATCAAGGAAAAGTACGTCTTCCACAAGATGGGCGTGCCCTTCCGCCAGATGCACAGCTGGGATTACTCCGGCCCGTATCACGGTTACGACGGCTTCGCCGTGTTCGCCAAGGACATGGACCTGACACTCAACAACCCGGTCTGGAAGATGCTGACGCCGCCCTGGCAGAAGAAGGAAGACGAAGTACTGAAGCAGGCCGCCTGAAAGATTCATTCGATCAATCTTGTGCCCGCGTCCACAAATAGATGGCCGGGCAAAGGAGATAAAGATGCAAGCTGCAGAAAAGATCAAGCCGTGCTTTCCGCTGTTTCGGGATGACGACTACAAGGGAATGATCGCCCGCAAGCGCGAACATTTCGAGGAAATCTCGCCCAAAGACAAGATTGACGAGGTCTTCAACTGGACGACGACCAAGGAATACCAGGACCTCAACTTCAAGCGCGAGGCCCTCACCATCAATCCGGCCAAGCAGTGTCAGCCGCTCGGTTCGGCGCTGTGCTCGCTCGGTTTCCACAAGACCCTCGTGTACATCCACGGATCGCAAGGTTGCATCGCCTACTTCCGTACTTACTTCAACCGTCACTTCAAGGAGCCGATCGCCATCATCGCCGACTCGATGACGGAAGATGCAGCCGTGTTCGGCGGGCAGAAGAACGTCCATGAAGGCCTGGCGAATGCGAAGGCCCTCTACGGCGCCGAGATGATCGCCATGTCGACCACCTGTATCGCCGAGGTGATCGGTGACGACCTCAACGCCTTCATCGGCAACGCCCGCAAGGAAGGTCATGTGCCCGATGACTTCCCGATTCCCTTCGCCCATACGCCGAGCTTCGTCGGCAGCCACGTCACCGGCTGGGACAACATGGAAGAGGGCATCCTGCGCTACTTCACGCTCAACACGATGGAGGGCAAGGAGCCGGGCAAGAACGGCAAGATCAACATCATTCCCGGCTTTGAGACCTATCTCGGCAACTACCGTGTCATCAAGCGCATGCTCAAGGAGATGGACGTCGACTACACGATGATCTCCGACCCGGAGGAAGTGCTCGACACCCCGGCTGATGGCGAGTTTCGCATGTATGCCGGCGGCACGACCCAGGACGAGGTGAAGGATGCACCGAATGCCTACAACACTTTCCTGATCCAGCCGCTCACCCTCGACAAGACGCGCAAGTTCGTCGAGAACACCTGGAATCATGACGTACCCAAGCTCAACATCCCGATGGGCGTGGAATGGACCGACGAGTTCCTGATGAAGGTTTCCGAAGTCACCGGCAAGCCGATTCCCGCTTCGCTGCAACTGGAACGCGGCCGCTTGGTTGACATGATGACCGACTCGCACGCCTGGCTGCACGGCAAGAAGATGGCGGTCTACGGCGATCCGGACTTCACCATGGGCATGGTCAAGCTGATGATGGAATTCGGTATCGAGCCGACCCACGTCGTCTGCAACAACGGCAGCAAAAAATGGAATAAAGCCATGGAGAAGCTGCTGGCCTCCAGCCCCTACGGCGCCGGCGGCAAGGCCTACCCGGGCGCCGATCTCTGGCATCTGCGCAGCCTGTGCTTCACCGACAAGCCGGATTTCCTCATCGGCAACAGCTACGGCAAGTACATCCAGCGCGATACCTTCCACAAGGGCGAAGAGTTCGAGGTACCGCTGATCCGTATCGGCTTCCCGATCTTTGACCGTCATCACTTGCATCGCCAGACCACGCTCGGCTACGAAGGCGCCATGCAGGTGCTGACGACGCTGACGAATGCGGTGCTCGAGCGTCTGGACGACAAGACGCGCGGCATGGGTACCACTGACTACAACCACGACCTGGTCCGGTAATCTAACGTGGCCAACATCATGATCCGCCGCAGCGCCGAAGGTTACGGGTTCTACATGCCCAAGCGCGATATCGAGGATGCCATCACCTCGATGGAATTCGATACCCCGGAAAAATGGGGCGGCGAGATCAGACTCAAGAACGGCGGCGTCTATTACATTGATCCGCAACCCGCTCCCGAACGTTTGCCTTACTCGGTGCGGGCGCGGCGGATCGATGGTGTGGAATAACTTCAAGGAGAACTATCATGGCAATGAAGATTGTTCAGGCGGAGTGCACTTCCTGCGGCGATTGCGTGCCGGTTTGCCCGACCAAGTCGATCACCGAAAAGGGCAGCATTTTCAAGATCAACAAGGAAACCTGTACCGAGTGCGAGGGTGAATCCGATTCGCCCAAATGCGTGATCGCCTGTCCCGCGGGTGATGCCTGCATTGTTTATATCTGATCGAAGGAACGTGCCATGTCCGGATCAATTCGTGTTGCCTGCGCCACGGATAGTGGCGCGTTGATCGACGGGCACTTCGGTTCCTGTCGCGCCTTTCTGGTGTATGAAGTGTCGCCGGCAGCGGTGGAGTTTGTTAACGCACTCTCCACCGCAACGGCTGACGAAGCGGAGGATCGCAACAAGGCGCGTGCCGCCTTGATCAGCGGCTGCCAGATTGCCTGCTTTCAGTCGATCGGCGGCCCCGCTGCTGCAAAGGTCGTACGAGTCGGTGCACACCCGCTCAAGGTTGCACCGAATACCCGGGTTGACGACATGATGGCCCGGCTGCAGCAGGCCCTCAAGAGCCCCCCGCCCTGGCTCGCCAAGGTGATGGGCGTCGAGGCGGCTTCGCTGGCAACTTTCCGCGAGATGGCCGAAGCAGAAGACGCATGATCACCGGTATCACCCCTGATTTTCTCGACCAGGTGCTGCAACACGTTGCCGGCGCGTCATCGAGCATCCATGAGGTGTTGGCGCAGGGCTTGCGCGCCGCGTTTCCTGGCAAGCATCTGTCGGTCTGCAACGATGACGATATTCCACCGCGCCTCAAACCGGCTGCGGAAAATGCGACTTGCCTGATCTACTACGTATCTACCGGCGAGCACTGCCTAAGTTTGACGAACGACGCTGAGACAGCCACGGGCATTGTCGTGGCCTTGCGTGGAGAAGACGAATGAGCGCTTTAGCGGCAACTCCACTGACCGACCTGACTCACGCCCTTGCCGAAGCATGCGTGCAGGTGCCGGTGGCGCAGGGCCCGGCGGGAATATCGCGCGAACTGACGCGGCTCGCGCCGCAGTATGCCTTCCGTGAAGTGCTGGCGCGCGGCGGCTGGTATCGCCTCGGCGGCGTGGTTGATGCACAGGGGCAGCACATTGCCGACGACCTTGAACGCTGGGCCGAGGCCGAGCTGACCACCCATGACGACGATCTGGCCGCCGTCGCCGCCGCCCACGCGGACAGCCATCTGCGCGCCACGCGCCTGACAGGCAAGACGCACTACTGGGTCGCGCGTACCGGCAACGGCGCAGCCGACTTCATCCAGATCGAGATCGAGGAATTGCAGGAGGTCGTCTGTCATGCCCTGTTCGATGATAGTGGCAGTGTGCCGGCCAGCATCGAGGATCTGGTGGATCCGCGCGATGCTTGCCCGGGTCTGCAAGTGGCGCTCGGCGTGCCCTTCTATACGCTGCGCCGTGTCACCGGGATCGCCGAATTCCTTGCCGGCATGCGCGCGCAGAAAGCCGAGCTACAGCCCATGCATCGTTTCATCGCCGCCTGGGAAGCCAGTACCGCCAGTCATGCCACCGACTTCAGCAACCACTGGGTGATCGCCATGCGCGAGCACCTCGACCGCTATCAACAGCCTATCCGCAGCGCCACGCCGGTGGCCGCGCTCAACGGCGCCGCGCCGCGCTTTGAGAGCAACTACGGCGCACGCGGCCTGGCGCTGGCCGAATCACTACAGCGCTTCGATCGCCAGATCGGCTACCCGATGGCCTGGTTCTTCCACATGCTCACCACCAAGAGCGTGCCCCATGCCGTCGCCACCGTCGTCGTCGAGGATGTTCAGGGTGGCTTCAACTACCTGCCCGACCGCGACGTGCAGATCGTCAGGGACTGGTTGCACCGGCCTTACGGATTTTGAGATGGCAAGGCGCGAGGCGACTTGCCCGCTCTGTGGCGCCAAACTGACCCCGGCGCAGGTGCTCGATGCCTGCGAGGAGGTCGCCGATGCCAGCCGCAGCGTGCTTTCCTGCCACTGTCCTCACTGTCAAGGACACCTGGAGGTGATGCCTGCTGCAGGCCGTGTCGACATTGGCTATCTGCGCAACGGACGTTTTGATGTTGTGCTGACACTGGCCTGTGACGGGCTGACGGTACTGCGCGATACCTCGACCGGCTCATTGCGGATCAGGATGCCGGGGCGCGACTGGAAGTTCGACGAGTAGCTCGGCTGTTGCCGTCCCGCCAGCGCCGAGTTTTGGACAGGACGGATTTTTACGCCGTTTTTACATCGGCGAGGCTAGCATTGTCCTAACCACCTGGTTACTGGAGCAATGCCGTGACGTCTTCCATCGACAAGCCGGTTTCAGCATACAGCCGCGATTACCTGCGGGCTGTCATGGCTTGCGCGGTAACTTGCCTGCTGACACTACCGCTTGCCGACCAGGTCGACCTGGCCAATATCGTCATGCTGTTCCTCCTCGCGGTAGTCCTCGTGGCCGCGCGGCTGGGAAGCGGGCCGGCGGTGCTGGCGGCTTTCGTCAGTGTTGCCCTGTTCGATTTCTTCTTCGTGCCGCCGCGCTTCACCTTCGTCGTTGCCGATGGCAAGTATCTGATCACGTTTGCCGTGATGCTCGTGGTGGCGCTGCTGACCGGACAGCTGGCGGGACGGTTGCGCGCCAAGGCCAGGATTGCTGCCGAACGCGAGGCTGAGACGCGGGCGCTGTACGACATGGCGAAGGAACTCTCCGGCACCATCGGGGCGGAACAGGTGGCGGAGATTGCCCGCCGCTTTCTGGCGACACATCTCGGCTTCGAAGCGGTCATGTATGTGCCGCGCGATGATGGCAGCTTGGTGGCCTTTCCCGAGCGCCAAGTACGGCAAGCCTGCCAGACCCATGTCCGCGCGGTGTTCGAGGGGGGGCGGGCGATGCAACTGGCGGCGGAGGAGAGTGGTTATTTCCCCGCCTTGGCTTTGCCTCTGGCCTCGCCACGATGCACGCGCGGCGTGTTGTTGGTGTTTGCGACGGATGCACAGACAATTTGTGCGGACGAACAGCGTCCGCTGTTCGAAGCCGTCGCTTCGCTGGTGGCGATCACCATCGAACGACTGCACTTCAGCGAGGTGGCGCGCGAGGTCGAACTGCAGATGACTTCGGAGCGGTTGCGCAATGCGCTGCTGGCGGCCGTTTCCCATGACCTGCGCACACCGCTGACGGTACTGGTTGGCCAGGCCGACGCGCTGACGCTGGAGCGGGCCGGTTTGCCGGAAACAGCGCGTGCATCCGCGGCCGCGATTCGCGATCAGGCCCTGCGTCTCTCAAGCCAGGTGCACAAGCTGCTCGACATGGCACGACTACAGACCGGCAAGATCGAACTGAACCGCGAGTGGCAACCCCTGGAGGAAGTGATCGGCAGTAGCCTCAAGGCGATGGCGGGCGTGCTCGCTGGCCGCGAGGTACGCGTTGAACTTGCGCCTGACTTGCAACCTCTGGAATTCGACGCCGTGCTGCTGGAGCGGGTGCTGTGCAATCTGCTTGAAAACGCTCTGCGCCATGCGCCCGACGGCGCCATCGTCATTGCCGCCTGCTCGGTGGATGACAGTGTCGAAATCACGGTAACGGATCTCGGGCCGGGCGTACCGGCGGGTGACGAGTCGCGAATTTTCGAGAGCTTCGAGCGTGGCGAACAAAAAGGCGGTGTCGGACTGGGGATTCTTGCAGGGCAGCTTCAGTTCCACGAGTGCCAGCCCGAGGCCGGCGGCCTCCGCGGCGCGCGCCATGCAGCGGGCGGATTCGCCGATGCCGAGGTCGGCGCGG
>CAIYZZ010000044.1 GCA_903930805.1 uncultured Rhodocyclaceae bacterium
CATCGGCCAGCGCGCCGGTGGGAGCTCCGCCACCGTTAGGTTTCAGGCAGTTCCAGAAGAAGGTGTGGTTCCAGACTTGGGCGGAGTTGTTGTAGATGCCGCCGGCTGGGGCCTTCTTGACGATGGCCTCGAGGTCGAGGGCTTCATATTCGGTGCCCTTGATCAGGTTGTTGAGGTTGGTGACATAGGCCTGATGGTGCTTGGCGTAATGGTATTCGAAGGTCTCCTTCGACATGTGCGGGGCGAGGGCGTCCATCGCGAACGGCAGGGCGGGCAGGGTGTGTTCCATGTTGTTTTCTCCTGAGTGGGGGCAAAGATGAACGGGCGATTTGGGGCTGAAAACGGGAATTACAAGCTTAGGTGCTGAGGTCTGGGTGCGGCTGCTTGACGACGGCGGTGGCCTCCCCGGCGGCAAAACGCAGCTGCAGTGTAGCGCCGGCAGCGAGCTGCCCGGCATCGCGCACGATCTTGCCGTCGGCGGTGCGGACGATGCTGTAACCGCGCTGGAGGGTTGCCAGGGGTGAAAGTGCCGACAAGGCGCCGCTACAGCGGCTGAGACGGTCGCGTTGCCGAGTGGTCAACTGGTGCATGGCCTGGCGCAGGCGGTGCGTCAGTAACTCGACGCGCTGGCGGCTGCTGGCCAGGCGCTGGGCGGGATGAAGGAGGCGCAGTGCGAGCCGGTCTACGGTCTGCATGCGCGTTTCGAGCGCCGCCTGCATGCTGCGGCGCAAGGCACCGGTCAGGCCAGCCAGTTCGGCGGCGGCCTCGAACCAGCCGGCGCTCGCCAGTTCGGCGGCGGCGGTAGGCGTGGCGGCGCGCCGGTCGGTCACATAGTCGGCGATGGTCGTGTCGGTCTCGTGACCGATACCGGAAATTATCGGCGCTGGTGATACGGCGCAATGAGCGGCGATGGCGCGTGCCACGGCCTCATTGTTGAAGGCCCAGAGATCTTCGATGCTGCCGCCGCCGCGTACGATCAGGAGCAGGTCGCATTCGTTGCGGGCCGAGGCGGTCCCCAGCGCGGTAACGATAGCGGCGGGTGCTTCGGCACCTTGCACCAGCGTCGGGTAGACGATCAGTTCGACATGCGGCGCACGCCGCGCGAAGGCGGCAATGACATCGCGCAGGGCAGCGGCCTGCGGTGAGGTAATGAGTCCGACGCGGCGCGGAAAGCGGGGTAGTTCCCGTTTTATTTCAGCATCAAACAGGCCTTCTCTGGCCAGTTTTTCACGTAGCTGAACAAACAGTTCATAGAGGCGGCCGATACCTGCGCGGCGCATGCCCTCCACGTTCAACTGGAAATCCCCGCGCGCTTCATAGAGCGTGACCAGCGCCTGCGCCTCGACCTGCTGCCCGTTTTCCAGTTGCCACGGCAGCGACTGGGCGCGTGAGCGGAACATGACGCAGCGCACCTGCGCCTGAGCATCCTTGAGGGAAAAATACACATGGCCGGACGCAGCCCGGGTCAGGTTGGAAACTTCGCCGCTGACCCAGAACAACGGAAAGCGCTGCTCGAGCAACAGGCGCACCTGGCGGTTGAGTTCAGTGACGGTGAAGATTTCAGCGGACAAGTGATGTGTCGATGGCAGGTGGAAGGGCGCGGCGATGGTACCTCATCCACAACCTGGCTGACCTCGCCAAAAACATCCAATGTACGCCCGGCGAGGCTGATTGTTACGTGTAACCATATGAAAAATATCAATAAAGTTCCGGAGAACTTTTGACGCTAAGTAACAAAAGTCCTTTGCCGTCGCCTACTTAGCGACTCCGTACGCAAGAGACTCACAGACTTTTCCACAGTTTTTGTGGATAAGCATGGCAATCGGTCGGCGTATGCTTTGAAAATCCCAATTTGGTGCGATCAATCAGATGTCTCTGTTGCCTCAGTTGCAATTGCTTCCTTTGGGCTCGTCTGCACTGCTGGGCCTGTTTCGCGAGGTGCTGGAAAGCAGCCTCGTCGAGAGGGGTGTGGTGCAGGGACTTGAGGTACTCGGGCATGCCGATGAATTTTGGTGTGCCGTGCCCCTCGTTGAATTGCAGCGCATGGCTCAGGGTGGCAACGCGGCGGCCCAGGCGGAGTTGGCCTGGCGTACCGCAGCGGGCGAGGGCTTGCCGCAATCGGTGGCCGACGCAGTGCAGTGGGCGACGCAAAGCGCCGAAAAAAAATCCCCCGCCGGTGAGGCGGTGCTGGGCTGGCTCCTGTATCACGGCATGGGGCTGCCGAAGGATTATGGCGAGGCGGCACGCCTCTTCGAGCATGCGGCTGATCAGCAGGATAGTCGTGGCATGGCCTGGTTTGCGCTGTGTCTTTTGCGCGGGCATGGCGTCGGTGCCGACGTTGCGCGCGGTGGCGATTTGCTGCAGAAGGCTGCCGAGCAGGGCAGCCATCTGGCGCAATACTGGTTGGGGCGACTGCTTTATCTGGGGCAGCATTTGCCGCGCGATTTTTCTCTGGCGGCCCATTGGTTGCAGCGTGCCAGCGAACATGGGTTGGTACTCGCCTCCGACCTGCTGGCACGTAGTCATTTCTTTGGTCGGGGCGTGCCGGAGAATCGTGCCGAAGCGGTGCGTCTTTGGCGCCTGGCAGCCGAGGCCGATGTCGCGCCGGCGATGTTTTGCCTCGGGTTGGCCTTGTATGCCGGAGAGGGTGCAGCACCCAACCATGCCGAAGCGGTTGGCTGGTTTCGTGCGGCGGCGAGAAAGCAGGTTGCCGCGGCGATGTTCCTGCTGGGGCAATGCACGACCTTCGGCTTCGGTGTTACGTCCGATCCGGCGGTCGGCCTGGCCTGGTATCAGCGCGCGGCAGAGATTGGCAATCGCGAGGCCGAGTTTGAACTGGGCGAAGCCCACGCCGGTGGTCGTGCCCACCTGCAGCGTGACATGGAAGCAGCCGTCAAATGGTGGCGCGCGGCCGCGCGTCAGGGCCATACGCGGGCGCAGCTGAAGCTTGGCCATTGCTACCGCTGGGGCGAAGGCGTGGAGGAGAACAAAAGCCTCGCGCTGGCCTGGTATCGACGTGCGGCTGAAGGGGGTGAGCTTGCTGCCCATGTCTGGCTGGGCGAATGCTACGAACATGGTGAGGGCACGGCAGCCGATCCGGTGGCGGCGCGCGGCCATTACCGTGCGGCGGCCGAGGCCGGTGCGCCGCACGGCCTGGCCGAGTTCGGGCGCTGCCAGATCTATGGCATTGGCGGTCAGGTGGATATCGAGCGCGGCGAGATCACGCTGAAACAGGCTGCGGAAAACGGTTGGCAGCAGGCACTCGACGAGCTGGAACGTTACTGGTTTGCCGAGGGTGAACGCCATTTCCATGGACATGGCGCAGTTGCCGATGCGACGCGGGCGCGTCAGTGCTACCGCAAGGCGGGCGAACTGGGCCATCGACGCGCGGCACATATGCTGGCCGAATGTCTGCGCCATGGCTTGGGGGGGCCGGCGGACCGGGCGCAGGCCCTGACCTGGTATCGCCAGGCGGCGACGCTGTTCGACGCCAAGCTCGCCCTCGCCGATCTTTACTATCATGGCGAAGGCGTAATGCGGAATTACCGCGAGGCCTATCGCTGGTTCGATCAGGCGGTGCAGCAGCATGAAGATGCCTACGCGCTCTACAGCCTGGGTTTCTGTCTCTTGCACGGCCAGGGCGTACGCCGCGATGCCAAACAGGCCTTGCGCCACCTGCGCCGTGCGGCGGTGCTGGGCGAGGTGAATGCGCAGTACGAGCTCGGAGTTGCCTACTATCGCGGCGCGGGTGCCACCAAGAGCCTGCGGCTGGCGATGAAGTGGCTGCGCATGGCTGCTAGCCACGGGCAGGAGGAGGCGCGGGCGTTTCTCGAGCGCATTGAGCGCGGCGTGAAACTGAATTAATTCCGCGGCAACCGGATCTGCGCCGCGAGCCCACCGCCTTCACGCGGCAATAGTTCAAGCCGCCCCCCCTGCGCGCGAAGAATGCGCTCGACGATGGCCAGGCCAAGCCCTGCACCTGTGGCACCGGTGCGCGCTGCCTCCCCCCGGGTGAAGGCTTGCTTTAGACGTTCGACATCTGCGAGTGGAATGCCGGGGCCACGGTCCAAAATGGCGATGACGATTTCAGCGTTTTCTAAAGACAGTGAAAGTTCGACAGGTTCTGTGCTGCCGCTGTGGCGCAGGGCGTTTTCGATCAGGTTGACAATGGCGCGGCGCAACAACTGGGGGCGGGTATTGATCAGCAACGGAGAAGCCGAAAAGTCGGTGCTGGCAGGATGAAATGCCCCTGAGCAGGTACGGCATACGTGTTTGCCATAGCGCGCGGCGATGTCCGCCAGCAAGGCATTCAGGTCGGTTGGCTCGGCTCCGCTGGCTTCCAGTGTCTGCGGCCGCGCAAAGTCAAGAAACTGACCGATGGTGCGGTCCATCTCGGTGATGTCAGCCTCCATGCCGGCGCGCGCTGCCGCGTCGGTGACAGAGAGTTCAGCTTCCATGCGCAGACGCGTGAGTGGCGTACGCAGATCGTGCGAAATTCCGGCCAGCAGCAGACTGCGATCCTCTTCCATTTGGCGCAGATTGGCACTCATCTGGTTGAAGGCATGCGTAACGGCGATGATCTCCTCCGGGCCGCGAATCGCCAGTGGCGGTGCCGTCTCGCCAGAGCCGACTTTTTGCGCGGCCTTCTCAAGTTCCTTCAGCGGCCTTGTGATACGGAACACGATGAGCCAGGCACCGAAAAGCGAGAGCAACAACACCGCTGCACCCCAACCAAGCCACTGCCAGGGGAAGTGTCGCTCCAGCCGTTCGCGCGGCAGGGCGAGCCAATAATCGCCGTCATTGCCGGCAAAAATGCGGAAGCGCACGAACAGGCCGGGTTCGCCGTTCAGTTCGAAGACCAACCGGGTTTCCGGGCCCAACTGCTCATGCAGCAATGCTTCGATGCGGTTGGTTAGCGGCAACGGGGGCGGTGGCACGATCTGGTCGTCGTCGTCGGCGGGATAGACATGCACGCCCTCGATATCGGAGATCTCGGCCAGCAGATCATGGCGGTGTTCTGGGCGCGCGGCGAGCAAGGCCGTGCGCGTCAGGTTGGTGACGCTCGCCAGCATCTGTGCCAGTTGCCGGGCGCGCGGGCTGGCCGTTGGCCCGTTGCGTACTCTGGACATAGTTAGATTTGCGCCTCCCCCCCTTTCCCGGGCCTCCCTTGGGGGAGGCAATTATATATATATTAATCATAGGGCCTTCCAAGAGGGTAAAGTTCCGTACGCGTGAATTATGGTGGGTTCTCGGATCTTGTTTATCAGCGGATCTGGATCGATATCTTGACCCGGATGTTTTCTCGAGATCGATGATGGTCACGCGAACTGATGGTCTTTGGTGTCTGGGGTTGTTGTTAAAGTTCTTCACGTGCTTTCGAATGGCAATCTATTAATCAC
>CAIYZZ010000045.1 GCA_903930805.1 uncultured Rhodocyclaceae bacterium
GCCAGACCTCCCGCGTAGGGGGCGGGCGGCCGTCAAGAAACGGTGGCTGGAAACGACCATCCTGTGGTGGGAGGTCTCCGCAAACACATGAATTCAATGAGCTTAATTATTGAGTAAACCAGCTTTGGTTTTGCTATGTCCGGGCTTGCCGGCTGACCACATTCCAAGCAAGCGGTGCCTTCAGGCGGCGATTGTTATTAGACGGCGCATCGACCCGGCCTGCGGGCTGTCATGCCAGCGGCTTGCGACCAGAAAGGGGTTGGTTTTCGCGGGCATTCAAGTAGTGCTTGCGCTCCTCTCTATTAGCCATGGCCAAAACTCACTCCGACATCGGACTCATCGGGCTTGCCGTGATGGGTCAGAACCTCGCCCTCAATATCGCCGATCACGGCTTTCGAATCTCGGTCTACAACCGCACGACCGAGAAAATGGAAAAATTTGTCGCGGAAAACCCGAACACGCCCGGTGGCGTCATCGGCACCAAGACGTTGGAGGAGTTTGTGCAGTCGATTGCCAAGCCACGGAAGATGGTGATCCTCGTCCAGGCCGGCAAAGGCACCGACGCCGTGATCGACAGTCTGGTGCCGCTGCTCGACCAAAACGACATCGTCATCGATGGCGGCAACGCCCTCTGGACGGACACGATTCGCCGCGAGAAAGCGCTGCGCGAAAAAGGTCTGCGCTTCATCGGTTCGGGTGTCTCGGGCGGTGAAGAAGGCGCGCGTTTTGGTCCAGCGCTGATGCCTGGTGGTGATCCCGCCGCCTACAAGGAACTCGAGCCGATTTGGAATGCCGTCGCTGCCAAGGTCGATGCGAAGACCGGTCGTCCGCTCGAAGGCGCCGCGCCCGGCAAGCCCGTTGAAGGCGGCGTGCCTTGCGCCACCTACATTGGCGAGAACGGGGCCGGCCACTACGTGAAGATGTGCCACAACGGGATCGAGTACGGCGACATGCAGATGATCTGTGAGGCCTACGCCGTGATGAAGGGTCTCCTCGGCATGAAGGCGCCGGAAATGGGCGCGGTCTTCACGGAATGGAACCAGGGCATGCTCGGCAGCTTCCTGATCGAAATCACCGCCGACATCCTGAAGCAAAAGGATCCGATGACGAAGAAACCCATCGTCGACGTCATTCTGGACACTGCCGGCCAGAAGGGCACGGGCAAGTGGACCTCGGTCAACGCCCTCGACATGGGCGTGCCGGCGCCGACGATTGCCGAGTCAGTCTTCGCGCGCTGCCTCAGCGCGATCAAAGAGGAACGCGTGGCCGCTTCGAAGATCCTCAAGGGCCCGAAGAAGAAGTACAAGGGCTCCAAGAAGGCGCTTGTTGCCGCGATTCACGACGCGCTGTACTGCTCTAAGATTTGCTCGTACGCGCAGGGATTCCAGCTGATGCGCGAAGCGCAGAAGGAGTACAAGTGGAAGCTCAACTTCGGCGAGATCGCGCAGATCTGGCGGGGCGGTTGCATCATCCGGGCGGTATTCTTACAGAAGATCACCGAGGCCTACGCGCGCAACCCGAGTCTCGCGAACCTGCTGCTCGACCCTTATTTCAACAAGACGGTGCAGAAGGCGCAGGAGAACTGGCGCAAGGTGGTCGCCCTCGCGAGCGAGTGCGGCGTGCCGGTGCCGACGTTCAGCTCGGCGCTTTCCTACTACGATGGCTACCGTTCAGCCCGCCTGCCCGCCAACCTGCTGCAGGGCCAGCGCGATTTCTTCGGAGCCCATACCTACGAGCGCACCGACAAGCCGCGCGGCCAGTTCTACCACATCGACTGGCCCGAAGCCGGCCGCCCGCAGCTGGAGATGAAGTAAGGCCCGTGTGTTGTTGA
>CAIYZZ010000046.1 GCA_903930805.1 uncultured Rhodocyclaceae bacterium
CACTCTCTGAAAAGCTTGCGACATGTGATTCAGGGTGCGGTCGGTATAGACCACCGAGTATTCAAGAAGACCGTCGGGATCCACGTTGGGTAGCAAGCCAGGCATCGTCAACTCCAGTTTGGTAATCAGGTTGCGGTAAGTTACAGGAAATCGGCAAGTCGCTGGTTGAATGCGTCGGCCTGCTCGATGTTCGAAAGATGCGCTGCACCGGGGATGATCTCCAATCGCGCGCCGGGAATCGCAGCGGCGAGTTCTCGCGCCATTGCGGGCGGCGTGCCGGCATCCTGGTCGCCGACCAGTACCAGCGTTGGGGTTTTTACTACCGTGAGACGGTTAGTGAAATCCAGGCCGGCGATGGCATGGCAGCAGCCGACATAGCCCGCTACGGGCGTCCTGTGAATGAGGTTGCCGATACGTGTCGTTACATCGGGGTGCGCGGCCCGATAGGGTGCAGTGAACCAGCGTTCCAGCGTGGGGGTAACCATTGGCTCCAGCCCGGCTGACTCGATCTGCAGGATGCGCTCCGGCCAGGCGGCTTGAGCCTCGGGCGGGTAGCGGCTCGTCGTGTCGGCGAGCACCAGTTTTTCCAGTCGCTCTGGCGCGGTGAGCGCCAGCGCCTGTCCAATCATGCCGCCAAGCGAAATGCCGACAAAGCTCGCCGAGTCGATTTTCAATGCATCGAGCAGGGCGATGAGATCGGCCGCCAGCAGGTCGAAACTGTACGCTCCAGTGGTGGCTGCGGTCTGCCCGTGGCCGCGAATGTCGTAACACAGCACCGTGTGCCGTCCCGCCAGCGCCGACTTTTGCGCCGCCCAGATCGACAGGTCACTGCCGAGTGAATGAGCGAACACGACACACGGACCACTGCCGGAAATCTCGTAATGAATGTCGAGATTGTTGGCTGAAGGAAGGATCATCAGTTGAGAATATGCCACAGACCGCAACGATGAATCTCGTCAGTGGTATCCGGCCGACCGACGGCGCCTTCAATCTCCGTAGCTGGCGTGGCACCGTGACGGCTTTTCTGACGGAGAGCGGCCATGAAACTGGTGGAACGGGAAGCCAACCCCACTAGATTTAAGAAATCAGCAAGAGATCGCGACAGTCGGTCGATCTTGTAGACCACGATCACATCGACCAGTCCTTCCCGCACGTCGTTTAGCAAGCGCTGCACACCTGGACGGTTAAGCGTGCCGCCGGAGAACCCACCATCGCCGTATACCTCCGGCTGCGCGAGGGTCACTTCGTGTTTCTCTCCCGAATGATTGGCGGCATATACTTTACCGAGAACCTCCAACCCTCCTGCGTATCTCGTAACACTAGCGTCTTCGAACTCGCTCCCTCTTCGAACAACGGCTCCGACCCAACCAGTTCCAAGGCACCGATCCCCTTGATGACGCAAGCCCCCGGAATCGTCGTGAAAGCTGATTCAGCCGCGATGAGCACGAATTGTCCCGCCTGAGATTCGGAGCATGACAGCCCCTTCGGAATCGAGTGGGGATCTTCTCTCCAGGCATTTCGCAGGGCATCCAGCCCTTTCACCGATTCCGGTGTGATCTTGACCGAGAGTATGACTTCACGCGACTTTGTATGGCTCATGCTTTGGCCTTGCGGAGAATATCGACGCGTAGCGGGTTGCGGAAGTTTGCGCCCTCAGCGGTCAAGTGAACCGCGAATTTCCTTCTGACCCTATCGAGTAGACCTGCCGAGAGTTGGTGGTCAGTATGCGTGACCCGGATGATGCGTTCCTCAAACTGTTCAAAGCTGTCAAAGTGGCCAGGGGTAGAGAAGAAGCGTTGCCGGACAAGCTGAAAGCGCCCATCCTCGACAGCGCAACAAACCGCTGAAAAGGCGGCTTCACGAACTTCCTTCTCATCGTGGAACAGGCGCAGGATTTCGTTGAATTCACCCGCATAGACAGGTTCCGAGATCCAGGCCAGTCCACCCGGCTTCAGAACTCGGCGAATTTCGCTGAGAGCAATATCCATCTTGTCGAGTGGCACATGATGCAGTGACTTGAACATCATCACGATGTCGAATGCGCAGTCCCCTGCTGGGATCGCCTCTGCTGCGCCATGACGAAATTCGACATTCTGCAGGTCTTGTATCTGTAGATTACGCGTGTGCTGGATGGTATCCACTTCCAGGGCCAGGATTGAGGCAATCTTCCCGGATTGCGCGATAGCACGGGTCTTCTCTGCTTTGCCACAACCAAGTTCAAGCACTTGGGCGCCCTCAAGGGGGAGTTCAGCGGCGATCACCGCGTATTCGTCGCAAAGCAGTTCAGCGGCAAGGTTGGAAATCTTCATGGCTAACGTTGTCGGATCAGGATGTTGGGATGGATCGTCGCGTCTTGTGTGGCAAGTAATTCATGTCGTTGCAACGACAACGCCCGCAGCAGCAGTAGTTGTTACTGCCACGATAGGCAGCAGAAGGAGCCGGTACTGTAGAACAACCAAAAAAGCACGAATTGGACGATGATACACGGCAGTTTTTACCCGCTTTTCTGATTCATCTCTACCTGGTAACTGCCGATATGGTCCACAGTTCAAGGAGAAATGAATGATCATCGAATCCGTCGAACTGGTGGCATTACCAAATGCACCCACCTACCAAGAGAAGATTTACCGCGCCCACATGGATACCGGCGAGGACATGGATCTGTTTCAGGCCCATTGGGATGTACCCTTGCCACCCGATACCTTGGTCGGTCTGACTGTCGAACAAGCCCGAAAGAAACGTGCCGAGCACATGCTTGCGGCGGCGGGCGCGCACTGATAACCACGCTGACTGTATTCGCTGATTGATGAGGGCTTTCCTGCGCCGAGTTTTCTGCCGAGAACCTTCGACAACCAGCGTTCCATCGGAGCTTGTACGTGCCCGACAGTTGATCGCAGCCCTCGACGCTGGCGGTATTCCACTTGATCCAAGCCGCATCACACGCATCGCTGAGGATCTCGGTTTGGAGGTGTCCAGGAATGCGCGGATGGAAGACACCATTGAACGGATCCGTGCAGCGCTGAAGCGGTGTTAAAGCATCCCTTCTGTCTCTGCGGCAGTAATCAACCTTACGCAAATTGCTGCGGCCTTTTTCTCGATGGAGGCATCAGCGCACCAACAGCGGTAGCACTGATGCGCTCGCGCTATACGGCTTACTGTTTGGGGCGCGAACCCTATTTGCTGGCAACCTGGCATACCACCACCCGTCCTGCCCCATTGGCACTGGAGAGTGACACATTTGCAAATTGGATCGACCTTAGCGTAAAGCGTTACGAACTACAGGGTGATGACCATGCCACTGTGGAGTTCGTTGCGCGTTACAAGATCAATGGCCGCGCCCATCGCTTGCACGAAGTCAGTCGTTTTGTGCGCGAGGATGGTCGCTGGTTTTATCTCAATGGGGAAGTCAGGGAGCCACCCGCAAAATAATACGCTCCGCCATTCAATGCAAAAAGAAGGGGAATTGTTCACGTAATAAGAGGCCGGGTGGCCTTGCCCATTTCGGAGTCCCGTAATGTGATGCATTTTGGCAGTATGATTTTCCCGGCACCGCCTGGTCGATCGGGATAAAGCCTCCGGCCCTATCCCTGACTCGCCTACAACAAGGCGGTGCCACCCCCGAAGTCAGTGCATCCAGTCAGGTCAGCCGGGGCCGCAAATAATTTTACGTAATGTGGTTAACTTTCCGCATACATGCCCGTTAAATGAAACAACAGCACGTGATATCTGACCCGCAGCAAACCAAACATCACGTCACAGAAATTCCTGTAGTGCCTGCCTCGTAGAGAAACCATCAACACCGAGGTCTGCAACTGAAACGCCGCCGTTGTGAGCGTTCCAAGCGAACGAACCTGAAGCGGCTGGAAACGGGCCACACTGAAACCCAGTTCTTACGGGCGGCACCGCAGGGAACCCATTCAAGAGATTGCAAACCTGGCGGCCCCCGAGCGGGGTCGGTTGGGCTTGTTGGCCCCCGGATTCTTGACGAACGCAGAGAGAGAGTTTGGAGCTGGCCGAACGGGCTATGCAGTTTCCTTCCGATTGACCTCATCAGCTTCATCGAGCGGCTCGCTCTCCTGGTCGGAGCGTACTTCGGTGGCGGGGGCACACCGCACACCACACCGTCCGCTTTTACAGCTTCCCGGGGCAGCCACTTCAATGCCTTCCTCTCCCATGTTCTTCAGGATCAGATAAATGGCGCCAACGGCGCCGACTAGAAGGATAAGGGCGATGACCACGGTCAGCATGATGGGACACGGAAAGTTGGAATGACGGTCGTATGCTACCGCTGAATCTGTCTTGGCTTCAGGCCGCAGAGCTTTCTTCCCCCTTCTCATCACCTTGGCTCAGCGTTTGCTTGGTTTTGACTTTATCTTTGGAATTTCAGCCATGACTATCTCCAACTCTTTATCTGCCGGCCTTCAAGGCATCCAGGCCGGCATGCAACGGGTAAATCTTGCCGGTGGCCGGATCGCCGCACATGCCGCCGATACTGAAGTGCTTGCCACGAATGCGGTCGAGCAGATGTCAGGACGTCACCAAGTTGGGTTGTCAGCGCAAGTCGTGAAGGCGGCGGATGAGATGCTCGGCAGTTTGCTCGACATCAAGGTCTGACGCAGCCCCTGCCTACTTGAGGCTTCTGAACTGTCTGCCACTGATTTTCATCTGGCAAACGATGTCGTCAGGCCGGTAATCGGCTTGGACGCCAGTGAAATACCAGCCCAGGAATTGCCCCGTATGCGAGCCACAAGGCTCATAACATGAGCCTCTGTAAATAGCTCAGAATTTCCTCAAGGCGCAGGATTGCCGTGCATGAGGTGGAGCTTGTCAATCGTGGCCAGTACCTCCGGACTCAGAACAACCTCGCAGGCATCAAGATCCTCCTCCAGCTGTTTCACCGAGGAAGCGCCGAGGATAGTGCTGGCAACAAACCAGCGGGAACGCATGAAGGCCAGCGCCAGTTGGGTCGGCGTCAAGCCGTGTGCGCGCGCAAGTTTGCCGTAGGCGGCAACGGCCAGATCGACACCCGGCCGTTCATAGCGCTGGCCGAATCCCTTGAAGCGGGTAACGCGCCCCTCTGCCTTGGGATTGTCGAGGTACTTGCCGGTCAGGTGGCCAAAGGCGAGGGGTGAGTAGGCCAGAAGGCCGATTTGCTCACGATGACAGGCTTCTGCCAGGCCAATCTCGAAGTTGCGATTGAGCAGGTTGTAGGCGTTCTGGATCGAGACGACACGCGGCAGGCCGAACTCCTCGGCGTGGCGGACAAACTGCATCACACCCCAAGCGTGTTCGTTTGAGAGACCGATCGCGTGGATCTTGCCCTCTGCCACCAGTTCGGCAAGGGCTTCGAGTTGAGCCTTGATCGGTGTAGTGTCATGCTCCTTGGCGGGATCGTATTGCCATTGACCGAACATCGGCTGGTTGCGATCCGGCCAGTGCAACTGGTAGAGATCAACATAGTCGGTTTGCAGCCGACGCAGCGAGGCCTCAAGGGCTGAGCGGATGTTTGCCCGGGTGAAATTGAGCGCACCGCCACGAATCCAGGGCATGGTGCGCCCGGGGCCCGCCACCTTGCTGGCGAGGACGATGCGCTCACGATCCTGGCGCTTGAGCCAATTGCCGACGATGGTTTCGGTTGCACCGTAGGTTTCAGCGCGGGGTGGCACGGCATAGAGTTCGGCGGTGTCGATGAAGTTGATACCCCGCTCAAGGGCAAGATCGAGCTGGGCATGGGCATCCTGTTCCATGGTCTGTTCGCCAAAGGTCATGGTGCCGAGGCAGACCGGGGTAACGGCGAGCTTGCTGGTGCCAAGAAGACGGGTTTCCATGGGGGTTCCTATTTTGTGAATTGCTGATACTCGACAAAGATTTTCATCTGGTGCTCATCTAAGAAGACCAGACGGGATCGCGTACTGACTGATCGCTACGCAGTTCGGCGATCGCGCAAACCGGTGGCAGAAAATTCATTTCCGACCGTTCCGGCACAGGATGTCCCAGTCACTTCGACATTTCCTCTACATTCCGATTGACCACGGTTGCACGCAGCATCAGCGGTGCCAAACCGGATATGGCGCCGCAGACGTATTTCTCTGTCATCAACAAGGGTCAAGCCAATTCAACACGTTGCCATTCTGGCTTGGAGCCATCCACCGATGAGCTCGATTTCTTCTAGGCAGATGGCGTGCGGCATGGGATATTCGTGCCACTCGAGCTTGTAACCCCGCTCCATGAGAAACCCTCTGGCCTGCATTCCCAGTTCAAGGGTAACCACGTCGTCCTCAGTTCCATGGGCAGCGAGGATCGGTATGGCCAGATTGGCATCAGCGGCCTCTTCGGCCAGCAGCCGTTGGCTGGGAAGGTAGGTCGACAAGGCGATCACACCCGCCAAGGTTTCCGGATGCGTCAGGGCCGTGGTATAGGCGATGGCCCCGCCTTGTGAAAAGCCGGCGAGAAAGATTTTGTGACTCGGAATCCCGCGCTGGTTTTCACGCGCAATCAGGGCACGAACGATCTGGCGTGATTGCAGGATGCCAACTTCATCGACCTGACGGCTGGCAGGTTCCAGAGAAATGATGTCGTACCAGGCCCGCATGACATAGCCACCGTTGCAGGTCACCGGGATCTCGGGCGCATGGGGAAAGACGAAACGAACCCCGGGATGCTTATCCAGTCCCAACTCGGGAACGACCGGCACAAAGTCGGAACCGTCCGCACCGAGGCCGTGCATCCAGATCACCGCAAACTCGGGGTCTGGGGCAGTCTCAATTTCGAGGGGTGGCAATTGATCTTTCAACATTCTTTCCTTTGACTCGCCTGGGTACAGCTGCGGCCTCTACGGATCTTGCTTC
>CAIYZZ010000047.1 GCA_903930805.1 uncultured Rhodocyclaceae bacterium
CTTCCCCGGCGCCCTCAACATTCCGATCAACGATCTTGAGAAAAAGATCGCCAGCCTGCCCAAGGACAAACCCATAGTCTTCACCTGTGCCACCGGTGCGCGTTCTGGCGAAGCCTTCGACACCGTCAAGCTCCTCGCCGGCGAAATCAATGCCTACTTCCTTGATGCCGACGTAAGCTGTAACGACAAGAATGTGTGCAGCATCAAGGCGCACTGATCAGCTGTTACCGCGATCCCGCCACGCCGGCAAAAAGTCGGCGCTGGCGGAACGGCAGGATTGGGATGTAAAGCCACCGGGATGCACACCCGGATAAGTTCCGCATATTGAGAATTGAATTTACAATCTGCATGGCCGTCGCTATCATTTCGCCATGATTCCACGCCATGCCGCACCACGTCTCGTTGAACTGGCGCGCTATTACCCCATCGTGGCCATCACAGGCCCCCGCCAGGCAGGCAAGACCACGCTGGTGCGTGCGGCGTTTGCCGACAAACCCTATGTCAGCCTCGAAGACCCCGACGTGCGTGCGCTAGCCACCACCGATCCGCGCGGTTTTCTCTCCCAGTTTCCCGCCGGCGCCGTCTTCGATGAGGCGCAACGCGCCCCCGAGCTGTTTTCCTATCTGCAGACACGCGTCGATGCGGATGGGCGCATGGGTTTGTTTGTCCTGACGGGCTCGCAACAATTCGGCCTGATGGAAGGCATCTCGCAATCACTGGCTGGGCGTGTCGGGCTGCTACATCTGTTGCCGTTCGCCTTCGACGAAATCGCCGCCAGCCGTCCGCACGACCTGCTGGAAGATTGGCTCGCGCGCGGTTTCTATCCGCCGCTGCATGACCGCGAAATTCCGCCGCATCTATGGTTCGCCGACTACCTGGCCACCTACGTTGAGCGCGACGTGCGGCGCATGATTCAGGTGCGTGATCTCGAAAGTTTTCATCGCTTCGTGCTGATGTGCGCCGCGCGCACCGGGCAGTTGCTCAACCTCTCCGCACTCGCGGCCGATTGCGGCATCACGCACAATACCGCCAACGCCTGGCTTGGCGTGTTGGAAGCGAGCTATCTGGTGCTGCGCCTGCAACCCTTTCATCGCAATTTTGGCAGGCGCCTGACGAAATCCCCCAAACTGTATTTTCTCGATCCGGGTCTGGCAGCATGGCTAGCCGGTGTGCGCGATAGCAGCGCGCTGGTTACTGGTGCAATGCGCGGGCCGATTTTCGAAACCTTTGTCGTGGCTGAATTCCTCAAGCGTCGGCGCAATGCACTGCGTACAGAAGAGCTACACTTCTGGCGCGACGCCGCCGGCCAGGAGATCGACCTCATCGTCACACGTGGCAAAGACGTCGTCGCTGCCATCGAATGCAAATCCGGCCGCACCGTCGCACCAGACTGGTTCGCCCCGCTCGCGCGCTTTGCCAGTCTGGCGGGCGAGCCGCACCGCATGATTATTTTCGGCGGCGACGCCGATCAACCACGCAGCGATACACCCGTGTTCGGCTGGCGCTCAATCGGACAGGCACTTGACCGCTGCTTTACCTGAGCCAGCTAATCGGTTTCTCACACCCCGGCAAGATAATCGGTGCTGGCGGAACGGCAATTCTGGCTTTATCATGCGCACCTAATTTCCGGTTTAAGGTCATAGCCATGAAAACTCTTACCGTCATCACCCTACCTGCAACTGCGTCATTGCTGCTCGCACTGGCCGCCTCGCCGGCCCTGGCCGAACGTCCGATGGCAGTCGACGACGCCGGCACGATGGACAAAGGTGGTGCGAAAGTCGAATTCGGCTGGAGCAAAGACGATCGCACACGTGGTTGGGATGCTGCGGCAGGCTACGCGCCTATCGACAACATTGAACTGGGCATCGGTCTGGCACACCTCCACGACCAAGCTACCGATCCGACCAGCCAGCTTGAGGGCATCGGTTTCTCCGTTAAATGGTCACTGCTGAAAGCCGAGACCGGGCTGTCGGCCGGACTCAAATTCACATACGGCCGCACCCGCATCGACGACCGCATCAACCCGAAGGAAAACGAACATGTGCGCAGTCTCACCGGCCTGGGTACCTGGCGCTTCGAGACGGAGCAACTCATTCATCTGAATCTGGGCCATGAATGGACAAGCTTTGGGGGCACCAGCGTCGGCGTCAACAC
>CAIYZZ010000048.1 GCA_903930805.1 uncultured Rhodocyclaceae bacterium
AACACCGAGAGCACGACGATGCCGATGATGACGAGCGACAAATTGTTTTTCACCACGGGCAGGTTGCCGAACCAGTAGCCGGCGAGGGTCAGCGAAAACACCCAGAGGATGGCACCGAGAAAATCGAAAACGAAATAGCGCGGATAGGTCATCCGTGCCACGCCGGCAACGAAGGGGGCAAAAGTTCGCACCAGAGGTACGAAGCGCGCCATCGTCATGGTCATGGCGCCGTAGTGTTCGTAGAAACCATGGGCCTTGTCGTAGGCGGCGCGGTTGAAGAAGCGCGAGCTATCACCCCAGCGCAGGATATGGCTGCCCACCCAGCGCCCGATGGCGTAATTGACGTTGTCGCCCAACACCGCTGCAGTGAGCAGCACGGCAATCAGTATCTGGATATCCATGCCGCCGCCACCAACACCCTCGGCCGCCAGTGCACCGGCAACAAAGAGCAGCGAGTCGCCCGGCAGGAAGGGCGTAACCACCAAACCGGTCTCGCAAAAGATGATGGTGAAGAGGATCGCGTAGATCCAGATACCGTGCTCGGCAACCAGCAGCGCAAGGTGCTTGTCAAGATGCAGGATGATATCGACGAATTGAGCAAGGAGTTCCATGGCGGCGGAGTTTACCCTACCCCTATAATTACGCCCTCATGCCACTCACGCCAAGAATACAGCCCCTGACAGATCTCCTGATCAGCCAGATTGCCGCCGGCGAGGTGGTCGAACGTCCGGCTTCCGTGCTCAAGGAACTGATCGAAAACAGTCTCGACGCCGGGGCGACGAAAATTGATGTGCAGATCGAGGATGGTGGTGTCAAGCTGATCCGCGTCGCCGACAACGGCAGCGGCATGCTGCGCGAAGACCTGCCGCTGGCGCTGGCGCGGCATGCCACCAGCAAGATCGCCAGTCTGGACGATCTCGAGCGCGTTGCCAGCTATGGCTTTCGCGGCGAGGCGCTCGCCTCCATTGCTGCTGTGGCGCGCGTCTCCATCACCAGCCGCATCGCCGCTGCGCCACACGCTTGGAAACTGGACGCCCACACGACAGAGAGCACCCCGGCAGCCCTCACAGATGGCACCGTGATCGTCGTCGCCGACCTTTATTTCAATACCCCGGCGCGACGCAAGTTTCTCAAGACTACCGGGACCGAATACGCACATTGCGATGACGTGCTGATGCGCATGGCGCAGGCGCGCCCTGACGTCGCCTTCACGTTGGCGCACAACGGCCAGATCAGGCGCCGTCTCGCCAGCGCCGACTTTTCACGCCGCGCCCACGATCTGCTGGGGGACGATTTCCTCACCCATGCCCGCAACGTCTCAGCAGCGGCCGGGCCACTCAGACTTACCGGTTTTGCCGCCCTGCCCGCCTATACCAAGGCCTCACGGGCAGAGCAATATTTCTACGTCAATGGTCGTTTCGTGCGCGACAAACTGCTCGTTCATGCGGCACGCCAGGCCTACGCCGACGTGCTGCACGGGGCGCACCACCCCGCCTATGTGCTGTTCCTCGAACTCGACCCGGCAACGGTCGATGTCAACGTGCACCCGGCCAAGACGGAGGTGCGCTTCAGGGATGCGCGTGGCATCCATCAGTTCGTCTTTCACGCCCTGCAGCGCACACTGGCTGAGCCGCTGGCGGCGGCACGTACTGAAATGCAACCCGCCGCCGTCTCGCCAGCGCCGACTTTTATGCCGTCACGACAAACCAGTTTTGCCGTGCGCGAACCCAATTCAACTGCGGCAACGGCGTATCTCGATTTCGCCCGACAAGCTTTCTCTGCAACTGCCGTCCCGCCAGCACCAACTTTTACAGAAACTGATGCGCCCCTCGGCTATGCCCTCGCCCAGTTGCACGGCATCTACATCCTGAGCCAGAACAACCAAGGGCTGGTGCTGGTCGATATGCACGCCGCGCACGAACGCATCATCTACGAACGCCTGAAGACCAGCGCCGACACACGCCCCACGCTACAACCGCTCCTTGTGCCGCTGCTGTTTTCCGCCAGCGCCGGCGAACTGGCTAGCGCGGAAGAACATGCCGTGGTACTGGCCGCTCTCGGCTTCGATATTTCCCCCGCCGGCCCGCAGCAACTCGCCGTACGCGCCGTGCCCACCGTTCTGGCCGGCGGTGACATCGCAGCGCTGGCGCGCGCCCTGCTTGCCGAATTAGCCGAGCATCCCGCCAGCCACGTGCTCGAAACCCGCCGCAACGAACTGCTGGCGACCATGGCCTGCCATGGCGCCGTGCGCGCCCGTCGCAGCCTCAGCATTCCCGAGATGAACGCGCTCCTGCGCGACATGGAAGCCACCGAGCGTGCCGATCAGTGCAACCACGGCCGGCCAACCTGGGTGCAACTGTCG